>JAAYZO010000636.1 GCA_012514865.1 Lentisphaerota bacterium
TGCGATTCTTGCGCTTCTTTGCGGCAAAACAGTCTTCGCTTGTCAGTCTGGTATGCCACGAGGGCGCAACGACGCGCAGTAGGCAGAGGTCAATGCGGGGAGAGGGGGTACTTCCTGATCTCCAGACGCGGCGCTCCGAAGTTCACAAGCAGACCATGCTCGACCCGGCCGGCACGCAGAGATCCGATCACTGGCGCGGTGTGCTCCAGCGGGTCGGTGGCTTGTCCGGCTGGGCGTTGGGGGTTACACTGGGACGGCGTGGGGCCACAGGTGCCGTGGCTGCCTGGGATGGCGTCCGCGGGTGGCTCCACAGCGTCGTGACCTTGGAGTCGAGAGGAGGCCGCCGATGAGCGTGGTGACGGGTTGGCGGGGGACGTTGCTGGCGTTGGTGGTGGCGGGTGTGTGGGCGCCGTGGGCGTCGGGCCTGACGCTGGGTGCGGGTGGGCAGCCGCGTCTGGCGATCCGCACGGCGGCCGCGGCGAGTCTGCCGGAGCAGACGGCCGCGGCGGAGCTGCGTGACTACCTCGGCCGGGTGATTGGCGTCGCGCCGGCGCTCGAGGCGGAGGCGCCGGGCCAGGCCGGTCCGGCGATCTATGTCGGCCCGACGGCCTTTGCGGCGGCGCATGGCCTGGATGGCGCCGGCATGGGCGCCGAGGAGTGGGCCATCAAGACGGTCGAAGGGAGCCTGATTCTGGCGGGGGGGCGCCCGCGCGGGGTTCTCTATGCCGTCTACCGTTTTCTCGAGGACGAGGTCGGCGTGCACTGGTGGACGCCGTGGGAGGAGACGGTGCCGCGGTCGCCGGATCTCGCCGTGGGCGATCTGGACCGCCGCGGCCGGCCGGTGCTGGCCTACCGCGACATCTACATGCTCTACGGCCGTGATGTCGGGCGTTTTGCGGCGCGTAACCGCCTCAACCGCGAGGGCGATGCGCGCATCGAAGCGCGCTGGGGTGGCGGCCGCGACTACGGCCCGCCCTACCACGTGCATACCTTCTACCTGTACCTGCCGCCGGCGCAGTACTTCAAGACCAACCCGGAGTTCTTCTCGCTGGTCGACGGCCGCCGTCAGGCCGAGCGCCATCAGCTCTGTCTGAGCAACCCGGCCCTGCGGGATCTCTTCGCGCAGAAGCTGCGCGAGACGATCGAGGCGGCCGAGGCCAAGGCCCGCGAGGCCGGCGGGCCGCCCCCGGCGGTCTACAGCCTCTCGCAGAACGACTGGAATGGCCAGTGCCAGTGCGAGGCCTGCCAGGCCATCGTTGAGCGCGAGGGCTCCGAGGCCGGGCTGATGCTAGACTTCGTCAACGACATGGCCTCACGTGTCACCCCGGACCACCCCGACATTCACCTCGACACGCTGGCCTACATGTACACCCAGGAGCCGCCGCGGCAGATCAAGGCACACGACCGCGTCATCGTGCGGCTCTGCGACACGCACAGCAACGCGACCTTCCCAATCACCCATCCCGCCAACCGCGCCTTCCACGACTTCCTGCTCTCCTGGGGCGCGGTGGCGAAGAACCTGCGCATCTGGGACTACGCCGTGACCTACGCCCCGCCCTTGGGGCTGCCCTATCCCAGCGAGGACACCTACGGCGAGGATTACCGCTTCTACGCCGAGCATAACGTCGAGGGCGTCTTCACCGAACTGGAGTACCCGATTCTGGCCGATGTGCGCGATCTGAAGGTCTGGGTGATGATCAAGCAGCTCGAGGATCCGTCCCGGCCCTACGCCGAGGTTGCCGAGGTCTTCGCCAAGGGCTTCTACGGCGCCGGCGGGCCGCATGTCCTGTCAGCCCGGCGGCTGCTGCGCGAGTCGCAGGACCGCCGGCAGAGCACCATCGCGATGAGCCCGGGCCCGGCGGCCTTCGCCTTCCTCGATCTCGACACCGTGCGCGGCAGCCAGGAGGCCTTCGACCGCGCCGACGCGGCTGTGGGCGACGACGAGGTGCTGCGCCGGCGCCTGCGGCACGCCCGGCTGAGCCTCGACCGCGCCACCTACCTTCGCCAGCGCGACCTGCGCCGCGAGTGGGCCGCGCGGGGGCAGGACGCGGCGGCGTTCCCCCTGGATGTCAACGCCGCCGCGGCGCGGGTGCGGACGGCCTGGAGCGAGCAGGTGGCCATGCGCCTCGACGGCAGCCGCGCCGAGCGCAGCCGCCGCGATCTCGACGCCGAACTGCGGCGCTTCAGCGAGCTGCCCTCGAGTGTGGCCCCGCCGTCGCGCTTCGCCGGGCGGCCCGCCGGGAGCGTCATCGACTTCACTGCCGACATGACGCGCAACTGGAAGGACATCGTCGAGGTGGTGAAGGACCCGGATGCCGAGAGCGGCATGGCCAACCGCCTGAGCTTCCCGAACCGCGGCGGTGACAAGCATCCCCTGGAGAAGTACCTCCTGCCCATGCCCTGGGGCCTCTACGAGCAGGCGACGAAGGCCTTCAGGGTCAGCGCTACGATCAAGCCCGAGGACGTGCCCGGCTCGGGGTACCACTGGTACCGCTTCGGCACGCACGCCATACCGGCGTCGACCTACCTGCACGTCTTCTGGAGCTGGATCATCCAGCTCGACCTCGACAACGCCCTCATGGCGGACAGCGGCACGGTGCCGTACACCCTCTGGGCCCGGATCAAGTTCACGGGGCCGGCCTTCCCGCACGGCCGTGCCGAGGATGCGAACGCGATCTGGATCGAGCGGGTCGTGCTCGAGCGCGCCGAACAGCCCTGACGGCGCCTGGGCGCCCGGGCGGGAAGGAACCGCAGGGGCCCCGGGCGTCGACAGGCACCGACAGGCATCGATGGGACCCGCCGGGCCGCGCCCGGCGCGCGCGACCTAACCTGACCTATTCACGCGCCGCGCCGCGGCTCTTGAACAGGTCACCCTTCGGGCTTCGACGCGAGGCACTTGCGGCCTCTTGCTCAGGGTTAGCCTTGAGCAAGCGGCGCGACGCGACGCGCGTCGAAACTTGCGCCGCGGCGTCGTGCGGCGCAAGTGGATTGTGAGCGAAGCACCCGCGCTTCGCGACTAATCCAGGCTAAGCCTCTCCTGGTGTCGGCAACAGGGTCGGCGCGGGCGACGCGACCCGGCCGACACGGGAGACAAGCACCATGGCGTCCTGGCCCCTCACCGCGAGCGGCGTCCTCCTGGCCACCCTGGCCATGGCGGCCGGTTTCGAGGCGCCGCCGGCGCCGTTCCAGACCTCGCCGCGGCCCGCCGATGGCGAGGTCCTCGCCGCCAACCCGCCCTGCTTTGTCACCCCCGCCACCGCTGCCAGCGCTGCCGGGTACACCGTCGAATGCAGCCCCGACGAGGCCTTCCCGCCCGAGCAGACGCGTCGCTGGACGAGTCCCTACATGCTGGTCGTGCCCGACGCCGTCCTGCCCCCCGGCGAGTACCACTGGCGCTGGCGGCCCGCCGACGCCACTGACACGGCCTGGTCGCCGGTGCGGCGCTTCACCCTCCCCGCCGGTGTGCCCGAGGTGCCCTTCCCCGACGTCGCCGCCTGGATCCAGCGCATCGGCACGACCCGGCCGCGCCTCCTCGTCCAGGCCGACCGCCTCGAGGCCGTCCGCCGTGAGGCCGCCGAGCGCTTCGGGCCCACCTGGCTCAAGGCCGTGCAGGCCACCGCCGAGCGCTGCCGGGGCCAGGCCCTCCTGCCCGAACCCGAATTCCTCCCCGAGACCCGCGACGTCAAGCGCATTGCCATCTACCAGAAGATCTTCCAGACCACGCGGCCCTTCATGCGCGACCTCGCGACCCTCGCCGAGAACTACCTCCTCACCGGCGACGCACTCTCCGGCCAGGAAGCCCGCCGGCGGCTCCTGCACGTGGTCGGGTGGGACCCGCGCGGCAGCACCAGCCTCAATCACAACGACGAACCCGCCACCGAGGTCCTGCGCTACGGGCCCACCGCCTACGACCGCGTCGTCGACCTCCTCGACGACGCCGAACGGCAACGCTGCCGCGACTGCTTCATGATACGCCTCCAGGAGATGCGCCAGCGCTGGGTCGAAAGGCCTTTCGAGAAGCACCCTTACGAGAGTCACAACATGGGGTACTACCTCCCCGACCTCACCGAGGCCTGCCTGGCACTCGCCGGCGAAGCCCCCGTCGAGGAGATGCTCCGCTACGCCCTCCTGCAGCTCTGGTCGCCCTTCTTCCCGCCCTACGGCGGCGCCGAGGGCGGCTGGAGCGAGGGTCCGTCGTACTGGTCCTGGAGCACGGCGCGCTTCGCCCGGCTCTATCGCCATGTCGAGGTGACCATGGGCGTGCCCGTGCTCAGCCGCTCGCATCTGCGCAACATGCCGTGGTTCAAGCTCTACGCGAACCCGCCCTACGCCCGCCGCTCGCCCTTCGGCGACGGCCAGGAGGGCGCCGCCGGCGGCGGCGAGACCATGGCCATCCTGGCAGCACTCTTTGACAACCCGTACGCCCAGTGGTACGCCGATTGGCAGGGCGCCCGCCTCGGTCCCGAGGAGGCCCTGCTCTGCAACGCCGGCCGCACCGCCACCCGCGAGCCCGCTGATCTGCCCCAGGGCCGCGCCTTCACCGACGTCGGCCTCGCCGCCATGCACACCGCCCTCCCCGACCCCGACCAGAATGCCTTCCTGCTCTTCCGAAGCTCGCCCTTCGGATCGATCAGCCACGCCTACGCCGACCAGAATGCCTTCGCCCTCGAGGCCTACGGCGAACCCCTCGTCATCGCCTCCGGGTACTACCAGCTCTACGGCCACCCACACCACACCCAGTGGACCTGGCAGACCAAGGCCTCGAACGCCGTCCTCGTCGACGGCGAGGGCCAGTCCACGCGTGACTGGAATGCCCGCGGCCGCCTGCTCGCCTTCGACACCACTGCCGCCGCTGACTACGCCCTCGGCGATGCCCACGAGGCCTACGCCGGACGCCTCGAGCGCTTCCTCCGCCATGTCCTCTTCCTGCGGCCCCTTCACACCGGCGGCCTGCCGGTGGTCGTCATCCGCGACGACCTCGCCGCGGCCCGCCCGGCGACCTTCCAGTTCCTCCTCCACGCCCTCGAGCCCATGGCCGTCGACGGCGACGCCCGGCGCCTCACCATCCGCA
>JAAYZO010000637.1 GCA_012514865.1 Lentisphaerota bacterium
CGTCTTGTTGGGGAATCCCGGCAATTCGTAGAAGTCTTTCGCGGCAGCCTTGAACTGGACGAACTCCTTTCTGCCGACAGAGGCGCTTGCCGATCCAGGGGCAATGTGAATGTCGGATGGTTGAAGACTCGCCCTTTGCCATCCGCGCTGCCGTTTGCCTCCGCCGCCATTTGCCGCGACGACGTCGTAAAGGGTTGTCGCGATGGAATCCAGGATCGTCGTCTTGCCTGCCCCGTTTACGCCAACCACGACGTTGATGTCGGGCTGGAGAGTCAGGGCCAGAGACTCGAAGCATCTGAAGTTCGTGATTTCAATCTTGGATAGCTTCATGGCGTTGTGCCCTCCTGCTGTGAACGATCTTCGCCCATCTCCTCACCCCACGCGGCATCGTAGGCGGCGCGGTTCGTGTAGTACCTGCGGGCGTTCTGAATGGTGCGATCCACCGTCGCGGAACCGTCCGGGGGCAGATCGCCCACCGTGAGAAGGCCACGGATCGCGTCATCCGAGAACGAACCGCAAAGCGCGCCGAAGGCGGCATTCAAGAACGCGCCCATAAGCACTTTGACCCCGGCGAACGAGACCGAGACACATCTGCCAACGGCCAGCAGAGGCGCGATCCGCGAGTAGAGCATCTCCCCGTCTGTCGCGGACACCGCAAAAGGGCCGCCCGTGAAATCAGTCACACGCATGGAAACGGCGGCGGTCATCTCGGCACCTCCCCGCGTTGGAGTAGTTCGGCGAAGTCGTAGTTCACGCTGGTAACGCCAAAATCGGGCTCGCGCTGGAACGGACGGCGCACATAGTGGACGCGGTTGGCGTCGCCGTCGAACTCGACGATGGCGAGGATGAAGTCGTCCGGCTTGTTCAGGGAATAGAGTATCTCGTTCTTGGTGACCGTGATGGTCGGCGCACCCGTGATGCGGCCCTTGACCTCGATGAACCGGAGTTTGCCCGTGCCGGGAACGCGGCTTTCGATGTCATAGCCGAGCTTCTCCGTCTCGCGGTCGGTCGGGACAAAGCCAAGGTCGCGCTCGGTCCGCATGATGACGGCGCGGGCCTTGGCGGCGCTGGCCTGGGTGTCCGCCGCAGTCTGCGCGGAGATTGGCGTGTCGGCTGCGCCCTTCATCGCGGCCAGCAGACCGGCTGGGACCACCAGCAGGCCGCCCATGATGACGGGTGGCAGCGGTGCGATCTGCTTCTCGAGTTTGAGTTCCTCCATCCGCTTCTGGAGGCGGGCCTGTAGCGCATCGGCGCGTTTGCGCGCTTCGTCGGAGTTCAGGCGTGCGTTGGGCTTTCCGGCCTGCTCCTGGAGTTTGAGCTGCTCGGCGCGGTGATCCCAGTAGCTGATCTCCTTGGTCAGGCGGTCCTGCACGGCCGCCTCGGTTTTGGCGATCAGGTCCACCCGGCGGGATCGCACCTCCGTCAGGTGTTCGGGAACCACCTCGGCCACGGCATAGGTCTGCGCCTTCTGTTCGAGTTCACGGGTGACCCAGGCGCATTCCGGGCGGGCAAGGATGGCGTCCACGCCGGGCTCGTCCTCGGTCAACGGGCGGTAGTCCAGATAGGGCGCGTAGTGCAGATGGCGCGAGTTGCCGTCCGCGTCGAGTTCGACATAGAGCATGCGCTTGGAGACGACCCGCCGCTCGCCCGACCGCGTCAGGCTGGCGTCCTGGATCGCGTGCTCGAGGTAGAAGAGGACACGGGGTTGCGTCCCGGCGTCGCGCTCGTCCACCAGGATCGCACCGCGTCGCAATAGGTCGCGGTGACGCTCCAGCGTCAGGTCAATCGTAGCGGAGAGCAGCGGATGGCCGGGGCAGAGGAAAGCCGCCAGCGGTTGTCCCTGCGGGGCGACAAGGGTCTTCTCGAAGGCGATGCGCTCGTATCGGGGAAGGACGGGCTCGCCAAGGCCAATGAGCCTGTCGCGATTGCGGACCGGCGCGGGCACATGCGTGACTTCGTAGCGGCGTGGTTCGCGTTGTTTGACGGACCCGCCCAACCGCCGAAAAGCCTCCAGGAAGAACGACTCGATGTAATGGGGCTGGAGCCGCCGGGCCTCGGCCCGTTCCATCTCCTCGCGCACGCGGAAGACGCGGGAGGCGTCCATGCTGTCGTGCGCGAGAGCGCGTTCCTCCAGCAGGTCCTGCAACTGCGTCTTGTCGAAGGCGCTTGCCACAACCTGGGTGAGACGGGCGCGGACCTCGGGACGCTCGCCGTAGCGAATAGCCTCGATCAGGAGGTCGCGCAGGGGTTTTCCCTCAAACTGGAGCTTGCCCAGGACGTCGAACACCTGGCCGCCGAGCGCCTGCCGCGCCTGTTCGAGTTTCTCGAGCAGCGTCCGATAAACGTCGCCTTCGCGGGTCTCCTCGGCCACAAGGTTCCAGAGGTGACAGACCTCGGTCTGTCCGATGCGGTGAATACGTCCGAAACGCTGCTCGATCCGGTTCGGGTTCCACGGAAGGTCGTAATTCACCATCAGATGGGCGCGTTGCAGGTTGATGCCCTCGCCAGCGGCATCCGTGGCCAGGAGCACCTGCACCTGGGGATCGTGCTTGAACGCCTCCTGGGACTTCATCCGATCCTCGCGTCCCATGCCGCCGTGGATCATGACGATGGCGTCTCTGCGGCCGAGCAACGTCGAGATACGGGCCTCCAGGTAGTTCAGCGTGTCGCGGTGCTCGGTGAAGAGGACCAGTTTCTGGTGTGGGGATGGCGTTGGCGGCGGAATGGGTCCGGAACCGTAGGGCGGCCGATCTTCTGCCACGCAGCCCGTTGCAGGACCGGCCATAAAGACTGTTTGCAGCAACCGAGCGAGTTCCTGCCACTTGCGATCCTCGCCACTGCGCCGCAGCGCCAGCGCAAGTCCTTCCAGCCGTTTCAGCGTCTCGATCTCGGCTTTCAACTCCACGATGGTGCGGGCGGCCGTCGCCTGGTCGAGAATCTCCTCCTCGGCGGTCTCGACCTCGTTGTCCGGAGCGTCCTCCAGATCCTCCACGTCCTCGGCATCGAGTTCGGGACCGCCAGCGGCGACACCCGCCGCCACGCCGTTGCCGCGTTGCAGGAGTTCCAGTTCCCGGAGCTTGCTCTCCAGACGCTCGCGGCGGCGGCGGAGCGACTGA
>JAAYZO010000638.1 GCA_012514865.1 Lentisphaerota bacterium
GTGCGCGCACCATAGGCTGGGGGCTGGAGGAACTGGCCTCCTCCTGCGGCCTGCCTGTCGGCTGCAGAGAGCGGCGAGGGCTTCGGCCTCCTGCCTGAGCCGCCGCTCGATGGCCTTCATTCGGCGGTTGTCGTGACCGGCCTCGCTGGGCCGCATGCGCCCGTGATCACTCTCCCGACAGGCCCGCTCCCGCGGCAGCAGCTACTCCCAGGTCAGCTACAGCCGCGCCGGGAAGTTGCACTGCGACCACGTGCGCCCCGACTATGAGCCGGTGGTCCGTGCCGAGATCGAGGCCTACAGGAGGTGCCGCGAGCTTACCCGCCTATGGATCGACCTGGAAATGGAGCTCTCCAGGCTCAAGCAACGACGCGCGGACGGCGGGAAGGGCAGCGCCTGAAGCCGGCCATAGACGGATAGTCCACCAAACCGGCTTGCCGGGGTGGGGAATATCCGTCACAGCTCGAAACGCTTCGCGTTGCCCAGACAGGAGGACGTTCGCGTGTCGAGAAAAGCGCAGGAACCCCTTGACTTTCAGTAAGGAACTCTGACCCCGACGCGACGGCGTGGCGTGCCCTCGTGGGAAAACGGGCCGTTCGGTCAGGAATCCAGAGCGCTCATCAGTGCCGCGGTTGCGACGGAAGATCCCCCCATCATCTCGACCATGAGCGTCGCCTGGGCGGTCTGTTCCAAGGTGTGCCGCGTCTGTGCCGACTCCATGCCGGTCACCGCATCCCGCACAAGGATGCACTCGTAGCCCTCGCGCCGCATGTCCCATAGACCGAATTCCCTCTGCAGGATGCAGGCGTTGTTGTGGAAACCCGCATAGAGCAGGAAAAGCAGGCCTTCCCGGTGGAGCACCTCCCGCAATTCGTCCCGCGAACCGATGACCGCCTCGCCGGCCAGCGGGCGCAAGGCCGGATGGAAATCACGGTCACTGCTCGCCTGACGCCGCACCTCTTGGTGCCGCGGACCCGCCGGACGGCGATAGGACGCGTAAGCTCCGCGCCGGTGGATGAAGTCTTCCGGCGGCCACGGGCGGGCAGGTGGCGCGGGCGGCACCGGGCGCCCGAGATACTTCGACGTCACCGGCTCCGATGGGGCGTGGATCACGGCCAGTCCGGCTCGCCGGCAAGCCGCGATGAGCGGCGCCAGCTTGGTGTGGATGACCTGCTCGTTTCGCGCTTGGGTGTCGGCCAGATAGTGACTATTCCAGCCGTCGACCACCACGAGCCCGACTTGTTCGACGGGGACTTCCCACTCCAACTCGAGATAGCGGCCGTATTCCTCGGTCAGGGGCAACGGCTCCGGCGAGACGAAGTCGTAATAGCGCAGGCGCAGTGGAATACTTGACATAATGTCTCTCTGTTTATCAGCGGATCATGGCCGCCGCATGGCCTCGGGCGATCATTGCTTTGTCCGCGTCGGGCAGGGTCGGCGAGGCAAGGAGCAGCACGTTGGACCGCGCGTAGAGGACCGGCTCGGCGATGCCGAAGACCAGTCGGTCGGCCGGGATGACCCGCGTGACCTTGGCCAGAACGTCCATAGGCTTGGCTGTTGCCTTCAGAAAGACCATTCCTGCGGCGGCTGCCACGACCAGACCTCGCTGTTGACCGGCTCGGCATGGCCTCCGGCAATCCAGATCCTGTCCCGGAACACGTAGGTCGCCGGCTGGTGGCGCCGGCTCCAGGTCTTTGCGCACTTCACCTCGGTCCAATCACGCCCATCGGCCGTGAACCAGATGTCGTTCTTGAGCGTTTCCTGGTTGTCCCGCTTCCAGTCGGAAACTCCACCCATGATCCAGATCCGTCCGCGGAAGACCGCATAGCCATGGCAGACGCGCGGGGACCAACCGGCTTCCCCCTCCAGCGTCCACTCGATGCCGTCCAACGAGGACCACACGTTGCTGCTGGTCTCGCCACCGGGCAGATCACGCCCGCCCATCAGCCACTTGCTTAGTCATGATGTTTGCTTTGCCTAGATGAAGAGGTGGTCTTCAGCGTTTGGCACGGCGCGATAGTTGTGGACCGCTTAAGTCCCTGATAGGCACATCTCTGGCTGACGCCAGCGGCGAGCCACGGTTGGCCCCGCCGCGGCCCTGCCGATCACCACGGTCCAGACCCAGCGCTCGCGGTGGCGGAGGGCGCTATCCATGTGCCCAGGCCGAGGCGCGCCCGGTAGCGGCGCGGGGTCACCTGGCGGTAGCGCTTGAAGACTTTGGTGAAGTAGCTTTGGTCCGTGAACCCGGTCCGCAGGGCCACTTCCGCCACCTTGATGCCCTCGCGCGCCAGCAGTTCGGCGGCCCGGTCCACGCGGATACGGTTGAGCAGCTCCGTGAAGGTGGCGCCGGCTTCCCTGGCAATCAGGCAGGAGAAGTGCGAGGGCGAGACGTGCACCGCGCGGGCCACGATGTCGCGCGAGATCGGTTCGGCGTAATGCCGCTCCATGTAGGCCATGGCCTCGGTCAGGACACTGCCGGGATCGCGGCGCCGGTTCTTCTCGATGGCGTCCATCATGTGTTCGAGCGTGCGGGCGAGCCACCCGGCAAGGACCTCCAGCGAGTGGATCTCGGACAGGTCGGACATGCACTTGAAGTTGGCGCCCAGCAGCGCCTCCGGACTGCCCCCGGCCTCGACCGCAGTACGGCACATGCTGACCACCAGTTCCATGAAGATGCTCTTGACGAGGTGCAGGCGGTCGCCGGCGTGGCAGTGGATGATCATCAGGATGCGGTTGAGGATCTCGCGGGCTTCGCTGCGGTCGCCGCTGCGGATCGCGGAGAACAGGGCCGGCTCCTCGCGCAGGTAGAGTGTTCGGATCGTGTTGCGGCTGGCAGTTTTGTAGGAATGGATGGCGTAGGCCCGCTGTTGTTCGTCGACGTATTCACGGCGCCGCAGTTCCAGTTCGGCCGCGTTCGTCAGGTTGAACTGCTCGGCCAGTTCCCGGAGTTCCACGCAGGCGCGGCGCAGGTCGGGGACCGGCCGCTCCGGGTTGGGTGTGAACGCATCCGCCTCCGCCAGGCTGGCCAGGAGGCCGCCTGTGACCTCGCGGTTGTGCATCAGCGGCACGGCCCAGAGCAGTCGGTTACCGGGGCAGAACGACACCGTCGGTTCGCCCCATCGCCGCGTTTCCCGCAGTGCCACCAGCCGCGCCTCGATGCATGCCGGACGGTTGCAGCCGTCGCACGGCGGACACCCCAGTGCCACGACCCCGTCACGGTTCACCGCACAGACGGCGACTGGCCAGGCTCGCGTGTAGTCGCGGACCAGTGCCGCAAACGTGTTTCGGTCCATGCTCAGTGTCGGCCCGTCCATCGTCGTCGTCGCCGTCCTCTGGGGCTACCGTGCTCTGGCCACAGTGAGGCCCCGCCATGATGACGCCATTATCGTACAAAACTACCAAAACTTCAAACCGTAGTCCAAGACATGCCCATGCTTTTGGTTTATTATGGTTGGCATTGATGGTGTAGGCATGGCGTTGTGCAGCGCGGGCGACGATTGGGCGCCCGCTTCAGGAACCGCAGAACCAGCAAGGGCACGGACGATGAAACGTCGCGACATTCTGCTTGCCGCCATTCGCAATCAGCAGACCCCGCGCGCCGCCTGGGTGCCGTTTGTCGGCGTGCATGGCGCCAAGCTGATCCACAAGACCGCCACCGAGTACCTGCAGTCGGCCGACCTGATCGTGCAGGGCTTGAAGCGCGCCAACGAGATCTACCGTCCCGACGGCCTGCCGATCGCGTTCGACCTGCAGATCGAGGCCGAAATCCTCGGTTGCCATCTGCACTGGGCCGACGAAGTCCCGCCCAGCGTCACGACCCACCCGTTGTCTTCCTGCAAGATTGCGGACCTGCCTGCGTACGACGCCGGCAAGGGCCGATTGCCGGTGGTCCTCGAGGCCCTCGACATCATGAAGCGGGATCTGGGGGACGAGATCGCGCTCTACGGCCTGATCTGCGGACCTTTCACCCTGGCCCTGCACCTGTTCGGCAATGACATCTTCCTCGACATGTTCGATAAGCCCGAAGAGGTCAAAGAGGTCGTTTCGTACTGCGCCGACATCGGGATCACGACCGCCGGTTACTACCTGGACCATGGGGCCGACGTGATCGCGGTCGTGGACCCCATGACCAGCCAGATTTCGCCGGCGCATTTCGGGGAGTTCGTGGCGCCGTACGTGAACCGCGTGTTCGACTTCGTGCGCTCACGGCAATCCCTGTCGTCGATCTTCGTCTGCGGTGACGTCACGCGCAATCTCGAGGTCATGTGCCAGACGCGCGCCGACAACATCTCCGTGGACGAGCAGATCAACATGGCGACCCTGCGCGAACTCTGCGGCCGGACCGGCAAGTCCTTCGGTGGCAACATCAAGCTTACGGCTGTCCTGCTGCTGGGCGACGAGGACGACGCCAAGATGGAGGCGGTCGGGATCCTCGATCAGTGCGGCACCAAGGGCTTTGTCCTTGCCCCCGGCTGCGACCTGCCCTACGCGGTGCCCGAGAAGAACCTGGAAGCCGTCGCCACCATGGCCCTGGACGAGTACCGGCGCCAGGTCGCGCGCGAAACCCTGCACTGCAAGACGAGCGACAGCTTCGACGATATCCAACTGCCCGACTACCAGGCGCGCAACGCGGTCGTCATCGACGTCATCACGCTGGATTCGACGTCCTGTGCGCCGTGTCAGTACATGTTGGAGGCGGTGCAGAAGGCGGCGAATACCACGCCGGTGCGCGTCTTCATCAACGAGCACAAGATCAAGGTGCGGCAGGGTATCGGCATGATGGTCAAGCTGGGCGTCAAGAACCTGCCGACCATCTGCATCGACGGCGAGATCAAGTTTGCCTCCATGATCCCGGACCAGAAGACCCTGGTCGGCGCCATCGAAGCTGCCGCTCGCGCTAAGATGCAGGGCTGAGGTGTGGCGAACCGCCGCGACGCATGCCGGCGCCCGGCAACGCCGGGCCAACCCAGCCCGCGAGCGCCGATAGACGGAACGATCCATTCGCGTGGGGGTGTTGCGTATGCTGCCGCTATGCCTGGTCACCGGCTTCCTCGGCACGGGCAAGACGTCCCTGCTGAAGCACATCGTCAGCGGCCGGCCCGGCGCCAAGCTTGTGTATCTGGTCAACGAGTTCTCCCCTGAGGACGTGGACGGCGCGGTGCTGCTGGACACCCAGTACCCGGATGTCGTTCGGCTCCCGGGCGGCAGCATCTTCTGCAAGTGCCTGGTCACGCAGTTCATCTCGCACCTGAACGCGATTCCGCAGCGGTTCCCCGAGGCCGAGGGCGTGATCATCGAAGCCAGCGGCATGGCGAACCCGAAGGTGATCGAGTCCATGCTCGAGGAGACCGGCCTGGACAAGGGCTACAGCCTGGACGGAATCATCACCGTCGTCGAGCGGCGCAGTTTCACGGCGCTGCGGCATACGCTCCCGAACATTCTGGCGCAGATCGA
>JAAYZO010000639.1 GCA_012514865.1 Lentisphaerota bacterium
AGATCATGCCAGACCTGTCAGACCCAGGGCTGCTTGAAGATCGCGGCGGCGCTCACTCGGTCACCCTGGAGGGGTGCCAGATCGTAGCCGGGGGTCGCGCGCAGCCCGACCCCCGGAAACGCGGATTTCACGCCATGCACCCTGGAGGGGTGCCAGAACCGGACCTCCAAACAGCCCTGTGTCAGACCGGCCAGGCCTGGCGCTAGCCGTGCAGGATGCTATGGTAGAGCAGACACACCATAGCAGGATGCACATCTATGACCGCCCGCAAGACCCCGCAACCCCCTGCCCCCGGGACGCCCGAGCCCTGTGGTCGCGAGGCGACCATCCTGGATTCCATCAACGAGGGCGTCTTCACGGTGGACCGCGACTGGCGCATCACCAGCTTCAACCGCGCCGCCGAACGCATCACGGGCATCCCGCGTGAGCAGGCCCTGGGCAGCCCGTGTTCGGAGGTCTTCCGTGCCGACATCTGCGAGAAGCGCTGCGCGCTGCGCCAGACCCTCTCCAGCGGCCGGCCGGTGGTGCAGGCGACGGCGCACATCATCGACCACCAGGGCCGGCGCGTCCCGATCCGCATCGCCACGGCGCTGCTGCGCGACCGCGATGGCCAGGTGGTCGGCGGCGTGGAGACCTTCCAGGACCTGACCCAGGTCGAACGCCTGCAGAAGGAGCTGACGGCGCGCTACAGCTTCGAGGACATCATCGGCCGCAGCGCCGTGATGCAGCAGCTCTTCGAGATCCTGCCGCAGGTGGCGGCCAGTCCCTCGACGGTGCTGATCGAGGGCCGCAGCGGCACCGGCAAGGAGCTGGTGGCCCGGGCCGTGCACAACCTCTCGCCGCGGCAGGCGAAGCCCTTCGTGGCGGTCAACTGCGCGGCGCTGCCCGACGCCCTGCTGGAGAGCGAGCTGTTCGGTGTGAAGGCCGGCGCTTACACCGACGCCAAGCGCGACCGCCCGGGCCGTTTCGCCCTGGCCGAGGGCGGCACGATCTTCCTCGATGAGATCGGCGATATCTCGCCGGCCATGCAGATGAGGCTCCTGCGCGTGCTCCAGGAGCGCGTCGTCGAGCCCCTCGGCGGGACCCGCCCGCAGCCGGTCGATGTCCGCGTCATCGCCGCCACCAACAAGGACCTGGCACAGCTTGTGCAGCAGGGCACCTTCCGCGAGGACCTCTTCTACCGCATCCGGGTCATCCACCTGCGCCTGCCCGACCTGGCCGAACGCCGCGAGGACATCCCCCTGCTCGCCCAGCACCTCATCGCCAAGTTCAACCACCTGCAGGGCCGTGATATCGCGGGTGTTTCCGACGACGTCATGGCCTGCCTCATGGAACACGACTACCCGGGCAACATCCGTGAACTGGAGAACATCATCGAGCAGGCCTTCGTCCTCTGCCGCGGCAGCCTGATCGAGGTCAACCACCTCCCCCCCGAACTGCGCCCGAAGACCGCCGCCGGACCCTCCCCCGCCCGCGCCCTGACCCTCGAGAGCCTCGAGAAGCTCTCTATCCAGCAGGCCCTCGAACGCCGACACGGCAACCGCCGACTCGCCGCCCAGGACCTCGGCGTCGATGTCAGCACCCTCTACCGCAAAATCCGCACCATGGGCATCACACCGCCCGCCCAGGACGGCCGCGCCCGACGACGGCGTTAGCCTGACCGGTTCACGCGCCGAGTGGCGGCTCGTGAACAGGTCACCCTTCGCGCTTCGACGCGAGGCGCCTGCGGCCTCTTGCTCAGGGCCAACCCTGAGCCATCGGCACGACGTGACGCGCGCCGCAACCTGCGCCGCAACACATTGTGACGCAAGTTCATGATGAGCAAAGCATCCGTGCTTCGCGCATCATCCGGGTTAGGGCCATCGAGTGGACGCCACCACGGCGATCTCCTGGCGGAATGCCCGTTGCGGCGATACGGTCCCTGTGGCGTTGAACCTCAACACAAGGGGGCCTGCGATGCTGTTCACTGCCTGCAAAGTCGACGGTCTGGGCTGCTACTCGTACGTCATCGGCTGCCCGAAGGACGGCACCGCCTGTGTCGTCGATCCGGAGCGCCACGTCGAACGCTACCTCGAGATTGCCCAGGACGCCGGGGTGAAGATCACGCATATCGTCGACACCCACCTCCATGCCGACCACATCACCGGCAGCGCCGAACTGGCCCGCCGGACCGGCGCAGCAATCTACGTCCATCCCGCCATCGAGCCCGGCTACGCCTTCACACCGGTGCGCGAGGGCGAGCGCTTCCGCTTCGGCTCGGCCGAGCTTGAGGTCATCGAGACCTTCGGCCACACGCCCAACTCCATCTCCCTGGCCATCACCGACCACGCCCGCGCCCCGGAGCCCTTTGCCCTGCTCACCGGCGACCTCCTCTTCGTCGGCGACATCGGCCGGCCGGATCTGGCCGGGCCGGATCTGCTCGAGCAGCAGGTCCGCAACCTCTACGACAGCCTCTACACGAAGCTGGCGCGCTTCCCGGACTGGACCGAGGTCTACCCGGCCCACGGCGAGGGCTCGCTCTGCGGCAGCGGCATGAGCGCCAAGCCGATGACCACCCTGGGCTACGAGCGCCGCCACAACCCGCTCCTCGCCAACATGGCCTTCGCAGACTTCCACCGCGTCATGACGTCGGGCTTCCAGATCCGGCCGCCGAACTTCGCGGCCATCGTCGCCACCAACCAGCGCGGGCCGGCCCTCCTCAACCAGGCGGCACCCTTCGAGAACCTCGCCGTCCTGCAGGTCGAACAGGCCCTCGCCGACGGCGCCCGCATCGTCGACACCCGCGCTCAGACCGCCTTCGGAGCCGCCTTCATACCCGGCGCCGTCAACATCGGCATGACGCCGAACTCGGTGAACTGGCTCGGTATGGTCCTCGACGCCCAGACCCGCATCGTCATCGTCGCCGACAGCCCGGCCGCCGCCCACGAGGCCGCCCGGCGCTACCGCCGCGCCGGCTATGACCAGATCATCGGCTACCTCGGCAATGGCGTCTCGGGGTGGGCCCTCCAGGGCAAGCCCCTCGACCACCTGCCCCAGCTCACACCCGCCAGCCTCAAGCATGTCCTCAAGACCTACCCGGACCACGCCACCCTCGACGTGCGCACCGCCGCCGAGTGGAACTCGGGCCATATCGACGGGGCCATCCACGTGCCCATCACCACCCTCATCAAGGACGGCGTCGACCTCCACAGGAACCGCCATATCACGGTGGTCTGCGGCTCGGGCTACCGCTCCAACATCGCCGGCAGCATCCTCAAGTCCCGAGGCTACACCCACGTCTTCAGCCTCATCGGCGGCATGACCGCCTGGAACGCCTCACAGCACAGCGCCTGAGCCGCGCTGAGCAGGGATGCCCCGCCGGCACCGGGCAAGCAGGTCCGCGGCGCCGTCCGTGGACCCGCCGGCCAAGTAGGTCCGCGGCGCCCGGCAAGGCCGCCGTTGCAGGCGCCGCTGTCAGACCTGTCAGACCTGTCAGACTCCCCTGCCCCGCCGCAGGGCTGTTTGAAGATCGCGGCGGCGCTCACTCGGTCACCCTGGAGGGGTGCCAGATCGTAGCCGGGGGTCGCGCGTAGCCCGACCCCCGGAAACGCGGATTCCACGCCATGCACCCTGGAGGGGTGCCAGAGCCGGACTTTCAAACAGCCCTGGCCCCGCCGCTGCGGGGCTTGATCTGCGCCGGTGCCCCGGCTACGTTCCCCGGCGTTGGCCCTGGCCGCGGCCGCCTCGACGGCGGCATCGGCGGTCAGCGCGAAGGAAGCACCGGACCATGAGTCTCCTGCCTGTCGTCCTGATCAGCGCCGTGGTGTTGTTTCTGGCTTATCGTGGGTATGGGGGTCTGCTCAGCCGGCTCTTCCGTCTCGACCGCAACGCCGAGACCCCGGCGGTGCGTCTGCGTGACGACGTCGACTACGTCCCGATCGAGCCGAAGTTCCTCTTCGGCCAGCACTTCTCGGCGATTGCGGCGGCCGGCCCGATTGTCGGGCCGATCCTCGCCGGCGTGATGTTCGGATGGCTGCCGGCGCTCCTGTGGATCCTCATCGGGTCCATCTTCATCGGCGGCGTCCATGACATGGGCTCGCTGGTGGCCTCCATACGACACCGCGCCCGCTCCATCGCCGAGGTCGTGCGCGAGCACATGAACCGGCGCTCGTACGTCCTCTTCCTGATCTTCATCTGGATCACCCTGGTCTACATCATCGCCGCCTTCACCGACATCGTGGCGTCGTCCTTCGTCGGCCGGCAGACCCTCGAGGACGGCACCGTCATCTCCGGCGGCGGCATCGCCACCTCCTCGCTGCTCTACCTCGTCCTGCCGATCGTCATGGGCCTGCTTCTGCGCACCACGCGCCTCTCGCTGCGCTGGGCCACGGTGATCTTCCTGCCGCTGGTGGGCGTCGCGATCTGGGCCGGGCCGCTGATGCCCTTCGACCTGGCGACCCTGCTGGGCGTCGATGACGCCACCGCGATCAAGATCTGGGATGTCATCCTCCTGGTCTACTGCGTCATCGCAGCGACGGTGCCGATGTGGCTCCTGCTCCAGCCGCGCGGCCACCTCGGCGGCTACTTCCTCCTCGTGGCACTGATCGGCGGCGCCCTCGGCATCCTCTTCGGCGGCAAGTCGATCCAGTACCCGGCCTTCATCGGCTGGAGCACCGCCGACGGCCAGGACCTCTTCCCCATCCTCTTCATCACCATCGCCTGCGGCGCCTGCTCCGGCTTCCATGCCCTGGTGTCGTCGGGGACCTCCTCACGGCAGCTCCGCCTGGAGACCGACGCCAAGCCCATCGGCTATGGCGCCATGCTCATGGAGGCCATGGTCGCCGTCGTCTCGCTCGGCTGCGTCATGATGCTCGCGCCCGACCACAGTGCCGTGGCCGGCGGCTCGCCCAAGGCCAACCTGATCTACGGCCTCGGCATGGGCAGCTTCCTCCAGGTCATCGGCGTGCCGTCGACCTTCGCGGTCTCGTTCGCCCTCCTGGCCTTCACTACCTTCGTCTACGACACCCTCGACGTCGGCACCCGCCTCGGCCGCTACATCCTCCAGGAACTCACCGGCTGGCAGGGCCCCTGCGGCCGCTGGGTGGCGACCATCCTCACGACCGGCCTGCCCCTCCTGATGATGATGCAGCGCCTCGAGGACGCCGCCGGACGGCCCCTGCCGGCGTGGCGCATGCTCTGGCCCCTGTTCGGGTCCTGCAACCAGCTCCTCGCCGCACTGGCACTCCTGGGCGTCACCGTGTGGCTCTACCGCACCCGCCGCGCCGCCTGGGTCTGGCCGGTCGCCGGCCTGCCGGCGCTGTGGATGTACCTGGTCAGCATCTGGGCCCTGCTCGGCTTTGTGCGACGCGGCTTCTTCACCCCGTCCGGGTCGTTCGTGGCCTTCCCGGCCTCGGCGCTGCCCTGGGCGGCGCTGGTCCTGATCCTGCTGGGGCTGCTCCTGCTGGCGGAGGCGGTGCCGGTCCTGTGGCGCGCCACCCGCCAGGCGGCCGAAGCCGCCCCGGCAACGCCCTGAGGCGCCGCGGACGGCGCCCGCGGCACGGAGGGCGGAGGGCACAGGGCACAAGGCGGGGATCAGAGGTCAGAGGTCAGAGGTCAGAGGTCAGAAGTCAGAGGTCATAGGTCAGAAGGCGGAGATCAGGGACGTGCCAGGGTCGGCGCGTCCCTGAAGGATGGCAGCAGCGAGGAGCGGCGAAGAGGACACCATGGATACCCCTGACGACGTGAAGGCTCCCGAGTCGATCCGCTGGTGGCGCGAGGCGCGCTTCGGCATGTTCATCCACTGGGGGCTCTATGCCCAGCCCGCCGGCACTTGGAAGGGCAAACAGATCCCCTCCATCGGCGAGTGGATCATGTTCCACGCTCGCATACCCATTCCCGAGTACGCGGAACTGGCCAAGACCTTCAACCCGGTCAAGTTCGACGCCGAGGCCTGGGCCAGCCTCGCCCGGCGCGCCGGCATGAAGTACCTCGTCATCACCAGCAAGCACCACGATGGCTTCGCGATGTTCCACTCGCCCTCGAATCCCTACAACATCGTCGACGCGACCCCCTTTAAACGCGACGTGATGAAGGACCTCGCCGCGGCCTGCCAGAGGCACGGCCTGAAGCTCTGCTTCTACTACTCGCAGTCGCAGGACTGGCACGCCCCGGGCGGAGCCGGACACTGGGATGAGGTCACCGACAAGGGCTGGACCGGGCCCTCGGCCTCGCCCGAGCGCTTCGCGCGCTACCTCGAGGAGAAGGTCAAGCCGCAACTGCATGAACTCCTCACCCAGTATGGCCCCATCGGCCTGATCTGGTTCGACACCCCGGTGTTGATCAGCCGCGAACAAAGCCTCGATCTGCGACACTTCGTACACGCGCTTCAGCCCGACTGCCTGGTCAGCGGCCGCGTCGGCAACGGCGTCGGCGACTACGGCAGCCTCGGCGACAACCAGATTCCCTACGGGCCGGTCGTCGGCGACTGGGAGACGCCCGCAACCCTCAACGACACCTGGGGCTACAAGTCCTACGACGAGAACTGGAAGTCGGTCGGCGACCTCCTGGGCCTCCTGACCGAGCTGGCCAGCAAGGGCGTGAACTACCTCCTCAACGTCGGCCCCACCGGCGAAGGCGAGATACCCGCCCCCAGCGTCGAACGCCTCGAAGCGATCGGCGACTGGATGCGCGTCAACGGCGAGGCTATCTATGGCACCGCCGCAAGCCCGTTCCCCCACGAGTTCCCATGGGGCCGCGTGACCCGCAAGGACCATCGGCTCTTCCTGATCCTCTCCGACTGGCCCGCCACCCTGGCCCTGAGCGGCCTGCGCAACCGCGTCCGGCGCGCCGCCGTGCTCGCCGACCCCGCACGGGCACTCCGGGTGGAGCAGTCCCGCGACGCCGCCAGCGGCGTCGACAGCCTGCGCCTCCACCTCGACGGGGCGCGCCCGGACCCGCACTGGTCCGTGGTCGTCCTCGACCTCGACGGCCCAGCCCAGGTCGAGCCTCTGCCGGTGCAGCAGCCCGACGGTGGCATCGCCCTCCCGATCCACCTGGCGGCCGTCCACGGCCCCGCCGGCGAACGCACCCCGACCCTCAGCCGCGGTGGCCTGCTCGAGGGCTGGACGGACACCGCCGACTGGCTGAGCTGGTCCTTCAAGGCCGAGCGACCGGGGCGCTACGAAGTCCGCATCATCCTCGGCTCGCCCTACTGGGAGAGCAAGGTCGGCAGCGGTCACCGCGTGGCGGTGTCAGTCGGTGCCTCGCGTCTGGCCGCCGAAGTGACCTCGGATGAGCCGATCCGCGGCCATCGCACGGTCCACTTCTGGCTGGCGGCGACACGCTTGGGACACATGGAGATCCCCACCGCCGGGACGCAGCGCCTCGAACTGCGCGCCGAGGCCATCACCGCGGGCGTCCGCGAGGGCCTGGCCGTCCTGGCGGTCGAACTCCGCCCGGTGAGCTGACCGCCATACCACGATCGGCCAGGTGACCTCGTCTTCCTGGACTGGACGCGGGCGGCCTTCGGGCCGCTCGCCCAGTCCAAATGGCCCAAACTCTCGGTTCCTCTCTGCCTCTATCGGCCCAGAAAACTCTATCGCCTCTCTGACCACCCCCGAAAGTGCCCGAGAAGCCCTCCGAGACCCCCGCCGGCCCCTTTTCTGGTTGACAGAGCGCCTTCCATGCCCCAAATAAGCCCGGTGTCGTACGGCAACCGTCATCGACGGCGCCAACGAGACGCGGCTCGGCGTGACCCACGAACGCTCTCCGCAGGGGAAGCGCGCCAGCCGGGTCCTGGCGCTGCAGGAGGTCTTCGTGGCGCTGCAGCGGGCGGATGGAGATCACGAAAGCCAGGATGAGTCACAGGCGATGGGCTTGGCCGGCCTGGCCTTCAGTGACCAGGGGGTACTGCGCCTCCTGGCCGGCCGGATTCTCGCGGGCATCGCGTGTTTCAGGAGCCCTTCCATAGGCGTGAACATAGATCCGGCCGGCCCCACGAACAAGGCCGGCCACGGCCCCCGGCGCCAGGGACGCGGCGTCTGCGCCCGTCGCCTCAAGCGCCTGAGAAGCCGGTCCGTCCGGGCGGTCCAGTCTGGGCGCTCAGTTCATGCAGCATAGAAAAGGAACGCTAGGAAACACATGCCAAGCAGAGCGATGGGCAAAGCGAGCAGGAAGTGCCTGGCTGCGGCTGCCCTATCGCGACAGCCGTTCTTCCTGACTGCCGGAATCTCCGTCATGGACAGCACCCCTCACGCCGCTCCTGCCAGAAGCCGTACACGTCACACCAGGCCGCCAGAACGACATCGCCAACAAGCGAGCCGGCAGCCTCCAGCCAAGTCAGGGGGCTGGCCCAGGACGCCCCCCGGCTGTTGATCCCGTGTATGTTCCACCAGTTGATCGTGTCGTTGAACTCCCAGTGCATTGGCGTCAGCGTAACTCAACATGCGGTTGCAGAAGAGGTTGTGCGATATGACCGGTGATGTCCATGCATGGCTGAAGCTGGACATGGTCCAGGATACGGTCACCTTCCCAGCAAGTCCAGCATCCCCTCGCGCCGGCGCCAGGAAGCGCCGCTCCTGACACCGCTGTGTCACATGGTAGCAACAGGCCAGATTGACCCGACTCACCGACCGCCGCGGCATCCAGGCGTCCTCCGCGGTCACTTCCACGTCATCGCCGCCGACAACCCGGGGCAGCACGCTCACCCTCCCGCAGCCCGCTACCCCCACCAGCCATACCATCGCCCCCAACACCTTCTTCCGGCAAGCGGATTGAGCAGAATGGGGGCTGTAATTGCCGCACTTCAGCTACACCGCGACACAGAATACAGGCATAAGCTGCTGCAGGCAGGCACTTTCAGCTACGCTGAACCCATGATCC
>JAAYZO010000640.1 GCA_012514865.1 Lentisphaerota bacterium
CCTGAACACCTCCGGAGCGCGCCCCGTCCGCAACGCAACCCCCCACGCCACCGCTCTCACGCGCGTCAGAGCGCCGGGAGCATCGCTGACCAAACATGCAAGCCGGGAATCTTCAAACAGCCCTGGCCCGGCGCTGACTCGGCTTGCCCCTGCCCGTCCCGGCCGCTAGAGTAAGGCTTCCCGAGGGGCACGGCCGAGGACGCCAGCGCGGTGCTGGCCGCCTGGGAGGCCCCGCCCGGAGAGCAGCGAGCCCGCGCCGATGGCTACCTGGACCGACACCCTCCATGATCTGATCGTACGCACCTCCACGGACCTCCCCGAGGATGTCGTCGAGCGCCTGCGCCAGGCCGAGGCCGCCGAGACCTCGCCCACCTCACGCAACGCCCTGCAGACCATGCTCCACAACGCCGACCTGGCACGCCGGCGCCGACTGCCGCTGTGCCAGGATACCGGCACGATCCTCTTCTGGGTGCGCGTGCCCCCCGGCGCCGTGACCCAGACCGCCTGGCGCCAGGCCGCCGAGAGCGCCATCGCCGCCGCCACCGCCGAGGGCGTCCTGCGCCAGAACTGCGTGGAGACCCTCAGCGGCCGCAACACCGGGAACAACCTCGGCTACGGCAGCCCGGTCATCCACTGGCACGAAGAGGACCGCGACGACGTCGAGGTCGCCCTCGTGCTCAAGGGCGGCGGCTGTGAGAATGTCGGCGCCCAGTACGCCCTGCCCGACAGCCGCCTCGACGCCGGGCGCGACCTCGATGGCGTGCGGCGCTGCGCCCTCGACGCGGTGGTGCGCGCCCAGGGGCAGGGCTGCGCCCCCGGCGTCCTCGGCATCGCCATCGGCGGCGACCGCGCCACCGGCTACGCCGAGAGCAAAGAGCTCCTCCTGCGGCGCCTCGGCGAGCGCAGCCCCGCCCCGGAACTGGCCCGCCTCGAGGAACGCATCCTCGATGACGCCAACCGCCTCGACATCGGCCCGATGGGCTTCGGCGGCACCACGACCCTCCTCGATGTCTTCATCGGCGCACGCTGCCGCGTGCCCGCCAGCTACTTCGTCAGCATCTCGTACATGTGCTGGGCCTTCCGCCGACGCCGAGTCCTGACCGCGGCCGACGGCGAGCCCCGGCGTTGGCTCTGAATGCCGGCGGCGCGGCGGCAACCCCAACCCCGCGCCATCTCTGAGAACAGCGAGGAGGTCACGCAGGCCATGAGCAGCACCCTGGCAATCCACGGCGGCGAGCCGGTCCGGAAGACGTCCTTCCCGAGTTGGCCGACCTGGGACGAGTCCGACGTCGAGGCCGTCGCCGACGTCGTCCGCTCCGGCCACTGGGGCCGCCTCAACGGCACCCGCGTCGCCGAGTTCGAACGCGCCTTCGCCGAGTTCCAGGGCGCCCGCTACGGCCTCGCCGTCGTCAATGGCTCGGTGTCGCTGCGGCTGGCCCTCATGGCCCTCGGCATCGAGGCCGGCGACGAGGTCATCGTGCCGCCGTATACCTTCCTCGCCACCGCCGTGGCCGTGATCGAGGCCAACGCCACCCCGATTTTCGTCGATATCGACCCGGAGACCTACTGCCTCGACCCGGCTGCCTTCGAGGCCGCCATCACCCCGCGCACACGCGCCGTCATACCCGTCCACCTCGGCGGTCAGGCGGCCGATATGGACCGCATCATGGCCATCGCCGCCCGCCATGGCATCGGCGTCGTCGAAGACGCGGCACACGCCCACGGCGGCGCCTACAAGGGCCGCGGCCTCGGCTCCATCGGCGATCTCGGCAGCTTCTCCTTCCAGGCCTCGAAGAACCTCACCTCCGGCGAGGGCGGCGCCATCCTCACCAACAGCGAGGACCTCGACGACAAGTGCCGGGCCCTGCATCACTGCGGCCGCCGCAAGGGCGGCCAGTGGTACGAACACCCCTTCCTCGGCAGCAACTACCGCCTCGGCGAGTTCCAGGGCGCCCTCCTGCTGAACCAGCTCAAACGCCTGCGCGAACAGACCGAACGACGCAACGCCAACGGCCTCTACCTCAACGCCGCCCTGGCTGCCATACCCGGCCTGCGGCCCATGGCCCGCGGCCGCGGCGAGACCATGCACCCGTACCACCTCTACGTCTGCCGCTACGACGCCGCGGCCTGGGGCGTGCCCCGCCAGCGCTTCGTCGCCGCCCTCCAGGCCGAGGGCATCCCCGCCAGCGAGGGCTACACCGTCCCGCTCTACCGCCAGGGCCTCTTCACCGAACGCGTCTTCGGACCCTACACCGGCTACCGCCAGAACCGGCCCGACCTCGACTACACCCGCGTCGACTGCCCGGCCTGCGAACGCGCCAGCACCACCGAGGGCATCTGGCTCAGCCAGAGTGTCCTGCTCGGCTCGCAGGAAGACATGGACTCGATCGTCGCCGCCGTCACCAAGATCAGCGCCCAGCGCCGGACGCTGTGACCTCCCACCCCGCCCGCGGGCCGGACCGGCCGACACGGCGGCGGCCGGCCGGAACCGCCGGCGCAGGAAACGACAGGGTGCCACAGGACCTCTTCAACACGCCGACCGCGCCGGCCGGCCAGGACGGCACGGCCACAGAAACCGCGCTGACCGACGTGGTCGTGCGCGGCACCGTCCAGCGCGTCGTCTTCGCCAGCAGCGACGGCCTCTATGCCGTCGTCCGCCTCGTCGACGAACAGCGCCGCGAACTCACTCTGGTCGGGCCCCTGACGCAGATCATGGAGGGCCAGGATATCGAGGCCGTCGGGCGCTGGGAGGTCCACAAGGACCACGGCCGGCAACTGCGTGTGCAGACCTTCCGGGCCATCCTGCCGAGTTCGGCCGAGGGCATCTGCCGTTATCTCGGCTCGGGCCTGATCCCCGGCATCGGCCCGACCTACGCGGCCCGCATCGTCGAGCACTTCGGCTCCGACACGCTGGCCATCCTGGACCGCAGCTCGGAGCGCCTGCGCGAGGTCCCGGGCATCGGCCGCAAGCGCATCGAGGAGATCCGCAAGGCCTGGCAGACGCAGTCGCAGCAGCGCGAGGTGGCCATCTTCCTGCAGAGCCTCGGCATCAGCCCGGCCTACTGCGCCCGCATCCTGGCGCGCTATGGCATGGCCGCCGCCGAGGTCGTCCGCCGCAATCCCTACCAGCTCGCCGCCGAGGTCCACGGCATCGGCTTCCTCTCCGCCGACCGCCTGGCCGAACGCCTTGGCGTCGCCAAGGAGCACCCCCTCCGCCTCGCCGCCGGCGTCGAGTTCGTCCTCGAACAGGCCGCCCAGAATGGCCACGTCTGCATGCCCGCCGAGGAACTCGCCAGCGAGGCGGCACGCGTCCTGGAGGTGACCCCCGAGGGCGCCGCGGCCGGGCTGGAGGGCGCCATCCAGAACGGCCGCGTCGTGCGCGAGGAGGCCGACCCCGCCGGCCGCGCCCCGCCGCTGGCCTTCCTGCGGCGGCTCTACCAGGCCGAAACCGACCTCGCCGAGGCCCTCGGGATGCTCCTGAGGGCACCCGCCAAGCCCCGCCAGGCCGAGGCCCGGCGCCTCGGCGCTGCCTTCGATCGGCTCAACGCCGACCAGCAGGCCGCCGTCCTGCAGGCCTTCCGCAGCCCGATCAGCGTCATCACCGGCGGCCCGGGCGTCGGCAAGACCACCGTCGTCGGCCAGATCGTCGCCATGGCACGAGCCCTGCGCCTCCGTATCCTCCTGGCGGCACCTACCGGCCGCGCCGCCAAACGCATGAGCGAGACCACCTCCCTCGAGGCCGTCACCGTGCACCGGCTCCTGCAGTGGGACCCGGCCCAGGGCGTCTTCAACCACGGACCCGACGACCCCCTCGACTGCGACCTGCTCATCGTCGACGAGGTCTCGATGCTCGACGTCGTCCTCGCCGCTCAGCTCTTCCGCGCCGTGCGACCCGGCTCCCAGGTCGTCCTCGTCGGCGATAAGGACCAGCTCCCCAGCGTCGGACCCGGCGCGGTCCTGCATGACCTCATCGCCTGCGGACGCCTGCCGGTGACGCACCTGACACAGATCTACCGCCAGGGCCCCGGCAGCCGCATCGTCAGTAATGCCCACGCCGTCAACCGCGGCCAGATGCCCGACCTGCGAGCCGTCCCCGCCGACCACCCCGCCGACTTCTACTGGATCGAACAGGATGACCCCGACCGCGCCGCCGAGCTGATCGTGCGCATGGTCACCGAACGCATACCCCAGCGCTTCCACCTCGACCCCATCGCCGACGTCCAGATCCTCGCACCCATGCACCGCGGCAGTTGCGGCACCGCCGCCCTCAACGAACGCCTCCAGGAAGCCCTCAACCCCGGCGGCTCACGGCCCGAATTCGCCTTCGGCGAGAGGCGCTTCCGTGTCGGCGACCGCATCATGCAGACGGTCAATAACTACGACAAGGGCGTCTTCAATGGCGAACTCGGACAGGTCACCGCCATCGACCACCGCGCCAAGACCTTCGCCATGACCTTCGACGCCGGCACCGTGCAGTACGAGTGGAACGAAGCCGACCAGGTCGTGCACGCCTACGCGGTCACCGTCCACAAGAGCCAGGGCAGCGAGTTCCCCGCTGTGATCATGCCGGTGCTGACCCAGCACTACGTCATGCTGCAGCGCAACCTGATCTACACGGCCATGACACGCGCCCGCAAGCTCCTGATCATGATCGGCACCCACCGCGCCCTCGCCATCGCCCTC
Source organism: Lentisphaerota bacterium (assembly GCA_012514865.1). Lineage (GTDB taxonomy): Bacteria > Verrucomicrobiota > Lentisphaeria > Oligosphaerales > JAFGRS01 > JAGVUW01. The sequence goes on from JAAYZO010000640.1 coordinate 4,684, forward strand.
GGCAACAACACCCCCATGCGCCGCCACACCCGCCTGGCCGACCGCCTGGCCGCCGCCGGCAGCGCCGCACCACGGCAGACTGCGGCACCCCTCCCCCCCGACGACAGCGCCGACGACGACCCGTGGTGAACACCCGCCCCACGCCGCCCGGGGGAAGCCGAGCCGACGCTCGGCGCTCCCAGGAAAGCGGCTGGGACGCAGCCGCCACGACAGCCAGGTCCACGGCGCCCTAGGAGAGCGCCACTCGGCTCGTGGCGCCCACTCAGCCCGCCGGCGCGCACGGCGCCGGGCAGCGCCCCGCGCACCATCGCTCGCGCCGACGCCCCGCGGCTCTCCGTTCCGGCGCCCTGAAGGGGCATCATCCATCAGCCCAGGGCAACGCCCTGGGAAAACAGACGTTACGCACTGCAGGCTGAAAGTCTGCGACAAAAGGCCGCGCGGCCGGCGGCGCCGTCCTCCCCCCCCGCCGAATCCCGCCACTCAGGCTCCACCGCAGAGAGAGAGAGGGCCGCAAAGAGGCGCAAGAGGCGCAAGAAAGGAGGATGGGCACTCCTCCCTGCCTTTGTCCTCCCCCTC
>JAAYZO010000641.1 GCA_012514865.1 Lentisphaerota bacterium
CGTGGATACGCCCGCGAGCCGGGGCCGCGCCGGCGTCTGGAGCGCGAGCGTCCACAGGCGTGGATACGCCCGCGAGCCGGGGCGGCGCCAGTGTCGCGACGCGGTGTATCGTGCGAGCAACCGTGCGAGGAGGACTGGGCCATGGGCACGCTGGAACTGGGAACGCGTCTCGAGCTGTTCGTCGACGACTGGCTGATCGAGCGTTGCCAGGGCGCGCAGCTCCGCCTGCACTCGCCCGAGTTCGCCGGGCGGGCGCTGGACTTCGACCGGCCCTGGGAGGGCGCCTTCGTCGGCTACGCGACGGCCATCCAGGACGGCGACCGCGTGCACCTCTACTACCGCGGCCACCCGGGCGCCGGCGCACCCCAGGTCACCTGCTACGCCGGCAGCCGCGACGGCGTCGCCTTCGAACGCCCGGACCTCGGCCTCTACGCCGTCGGCGAGAGCCGCGCCAACAACGTCATCCGCTGCGGCCGCGACGAGGGCGCGCACAACTTCACGCCCTTCCTGGACCGCCGCCCGGGCGTGCCGCCCGAGGAGCGCTTCAAGGCCCTGGGCAGCGTGCCCTGGCAGGGCAAGGTCGCCCTGGGCGCCTTCGTCTCGGGCGACGGCGTGCACTGGCGGGCCCTGCAGGCTGAGCCGGTCATCACCAGCGGCGCCTTCGATTCGCAGAATGTCGCCTTCTGGTCGGAGCACGAGGGCTGCTACCTGAGCTACTTCCGGACCTGGGCCGGCGCCGCCGACCCGACCGAGTTCAAGGGCGTGCGCACCATCAGCCGCATGCGCTCGGACGACTTCGTGCACTGGGGCGGCTTCGAGTGGATGGACTACGGCCCGACCCCGCCCGAGGAGCTCTATACCAACGCCACGGCGCCCTACCCGCGCGCGCCCCACCTCTACCTCGCCTTCCCCAAACGCTTCAACCCCGGCCGGCGCACCCTGCGCCCCGACGAGGTCGAGCGCTTCGGCGTCGTGCCGGCCTACGCCGGCGATGTCTCCGACGGCGTCTTCATGAGCAGCCGCGGCGGCAACCGCTACACGCGGACCTTCATGGAGGCCTTCCTGCGGCCAGGCCGCGACCGCGCCAACTGGGTCTCGCGCACGAACCTCTGCGCCCTCGGCCTGGTGCAGACCGCCCCCGACGAGCTGAGCCTCTACTACCAGCACCGCTACGCCCAGCCCGGGCACTACCTGGCACGCTACACCGTCCGACTGGATGGCTTCGCCTCGCTCTGGGGGCCCTACCGCGGCGGCGAGATGCTCAGCCGGCCGTTGACCTTCTCAGGCTCGCGCCTGGTCCTTAACTACGCCACCAGCGGCGCCGGCTCGGTGCGTATCGAGCTCCAGGACGCCGCCGGACACCCCCTCCCCGGCTACAGCCTCGATGACGCCATGGACCTCTTCGGCGACGAGATCGAGCGGCCCTACACCTGGCGCGGCGGCGACGACCTCACGGCCCTGGCCGGCCAGGCCCTGCGCCTGCGTGTCGTCCTGCGCGACGCCGACCTCTTCAGCCTGCGCTTCGCCCCCGCCGACAACGCCACTCCACCCAAGCCCTGAGAGGCGCCCATGGCACCCCCGAATCTGGTCTACATCCTGGCCGATGACATGGGCTACGGCGATGTCTCCTGCCTCAACCCGCAGTCGCGAATCCACACGCCCCACATCGACCGGATCGCCGCCGAGGGCATGGCCTGCACCGACGCCCACTCGACCTCGGCAGTGTGCACGCCCTCACGCTACAGCATCCTGACCGGCCGCTACAACTGGCGGTCGGCACTGAAGCAGGGCGTCCTCCTCGGCGATAACGGCCCCCTCATCGAGCCCGGCCGCGAGACCGTCGCCCGCTGCTCCGAAAGGCCGGCTACGGCACCGCCTGCGTCGGCAAGTGGCACCTCGGCTGGACCTGGCCCCGGCGCGGGCCCCGCCTCGAGGATATCGACTTTACCCGGCCGATCACCGATGGCCCCCTCGACCGCGCCGGCTTCGACGAGTTCTTCGGCATCGTCGCCTCGCTGGATATGGCCCCGTTTGTCTTCGTCGAGAACGACCGCGCCACCGCGGTGCCGGACCGCGTCATTCCGGCCCGCCGCGACGGCCAGGTCATCTGGCGCGAAGGACCCATCGCCCCGGATTTCACCCACGAGGCCGTCCTCCCCGCCTTCGCCGACCGCGCCTGCCGCATCATCGCCGACCGCGCCCGACAGGCGGCGCCCTTCTTCCTCTACCTGCCCCTGAACTCGCCCCACGCGCCCTGCCTGCCGACGCCCGAGTTCCAGGGCCGCTCCGGGCTCAACAACGCCTACGCCGACTTCACCCTGATGACCGACGCCGTGGTGGGACGCATCCTCGACAGCCTCGACGCCGCCGGCGTCGCCGACAACACCATCGTGATCTTCACCAGCGATAACGGCTGCTCGCCCGTCGCCGACTTCCCGGCACTCGCCCGGCAGGGACACCACCCGAGCTACATCTACCGCGGCCATAGGGCCGATATCTACGAGGGCGGCCACCGCATTCCCTTCCTCATACGCTGGCCCGGACACATCGCCCCCGGAAGGGTCTGCGCCGAGACCGTCTGCCAGGTCGACCTCCTCGCCACCTGCGCCGAGATCGTCGGCATGACCCTCCCCGACACCGCCGGCGAAGACAGCGTCAGCAGCCTCGACCTCTGGTGCGGCCGCCCGGCCGGGCCGCCCCGGCGCGAGGCGACCGTGCACCACTCGTTCCACGGCGCCTTCTCGATCCGACAGGGCCGCTGGAAACTCGAGCTCTGCCCGGGCTCGGGCGGGTGGAGCTGGCCGGCACCCGGACAGGAGCCCGCCGGCGCGCCGCCCATACAGCTCTACGACCTCGAGGCCGACTGCGGCGAGCAGACGAATCTCCAGGACCGCCACCCGGAGGTGGTGGCCCACCTGACCGCCCTCCTCAGCCGCTACGTCCGCGACGGCCGCAGCACCCCCGGCACGCCCCAGCCCAACACCGGCCCGGCCCACTGGCCGCAACTGCACTGGTTGAGCTGAGAAGAGTTCGGAGGGCGGAGGGCGGAGGGCGGAGGGCGGAGGGCGGAGGGCGGTGTCCGGTGTCGCAGACTGGGGGTCGGGCCTCGGCGCCTCGGGTACGGTCGTCTGGGATGCCGCGGCGCGGGATGCCGCGGAACGGGTCTGGCGGAAGCTGCCATGTCATGCTGACCAACCAGGGAGGCCTCCTCATGCCGCGTCCTCTTCCACACCTGGCCATGGTGATGTTGCTGACGGCGACGGCGACGGTCCGGGCTCAACCCTCGCAGCCGTACCCCTGCCACCGCCTGGCGGCAGCGCCGGTCCTCGATGGCCGCCTCGACGACGAGGCCTGGGGGACCCTGCCGCAGGCCGACGGCCTGCGGACCCTCAAGCAGGCGGGGTTTGCCGTGCACAGACCTACCGCGTTTCGCCTCGGCTGGACGAGTGAGGGGCTGTACCTGGCGGTGCACTGCAAGGACCCCTTCGTGCGCCTCGTCAGACCCCTCACCGGGGATGGCGAGCCCCTCTGGGATGACGACAGCGTCGAGGTCTTCGTGGCTCCCCCCGGGGGCGACACCTACCAGTTCATCGCCAATACGGCGGGGGCGCGCTGGAACGGCCGCAGCCGTGCCGGCGAGCAGCCGCTCTGGGCCTGGACCGCGACGGCGCACGTGGCGGCGGAGGACTGGACCGTCGAGATGCATCTACCCTTCGCGGTGCTGGGCGCGACGCCGCGCCCCGGCGACACGTGGGCCTTCAACCTCGGACGCAACGTCCTCAACGGCCCGCCCGCTGAGCGCTTCTCATGCTGGGCCGCGGTGAAACAGGGCTTCGGCGATACGGCGAACTTCGCACGCCTCAGCTTCGAGGAAGCCCCCTCCGGCGAGGCGGTGCGCCGGGTGGAAGAGGCCCTGGCGGCACCCTTCCAGGCCTTCATAAAGGAACAGGCTGCAGCCCGGCGGAACCTGATTGCCAATGCCAGCTTCGAGGACGGCCTGACGGGCTGGGGTCAGCGCGAGCCCGACCGTATCGCCATCGACCGGAACACGTCCACACTCGGAGCCGCATCGGTGCGCCTGGATGGCTCCGGCGACCCGGCCGGGTTCGTCAGCGCCTCACAGCCCCTGAAGCTCAAGCCGGCCACCGCGTATGTCCTGCGCTGCGACATCAAGCGCTCGCGCTTCGCCTCGGGCACCATCAGCGTCGATGTCATCGAGCGGGACCGCAAGGACGTCGAGTGGACCTACCGTCGCTGCGGTGACCGGCCGCACAGCGGCGACGTCCCCAACACCTGGGGCCACTACGAGTTGCGCTTCGAGACCAGCCCCCACCTGCTGGAGGCGATGGCGATGCTCTACAACATCCGCAGCGGCGCTACGGCATGGGTTGACAACCTCGAGCTGGTCGAGGACGACGGGCTCGAGACGACCGGGGCGACCCGGGCCACCACCCCCGTCCAGGTCGAGGTCGAGACCCGCGCCGCGACCGCGCGTCTCCTTGTCGCCGGTGAGGTCGTACCCCTGACGCCGGGTCAGCCAGCCATGGTACGCCTGCGGGAGGGCGTGACGGCCTTCGCGCTCGAGGCCGAGGCGCAGGGCCCGAACCCCGGCATCAAGGTCCGCATTGCGTCGGACCCCGTGACCGAGAGCCGCTGGCGGGCCACCGCACCGGAGGGGGCCGCGGCTTGGGCAGCCAACGACGCCGACGACCGCCACTGGCCGCTGGCGACACGCGACGCCGATGGCTTCCTCTGGGCCGCCGGCGACGCGCCGCGGGCTGTCTTCCGCCAGGCCGTGCTCTGGAATGCCGGCCATGACGGCCCGGACCGCTGCCTCAATCCGCTGCTCAAGGAGTGGGGGATCTCCGAGGGCGCGATGGAGAACCTCGCCCTGATGCTCTATTCACCCTTCACGTACGCCTTGTCGGACTACGAGTTCATCCTCGATGTGCCGGCGCCCTTCCGCCTCCTGGACATCATGCATGAGACCGGCCGAAGCCAGCACAACGTGCGGCCGGCGGGCCTCGTCACCGAAGCCGTCGAGCACGACGGCAAGCCCTACACCCGCTACCGCATCGCCGAGGCCGCCGCCAACGTCGCCCCCGACCGCATCACCGGGCAGTTCCTGCCGCTGGTCCTCGAGACGTGGCCGGCGGCCGAGCGCACCACGGCGTGGTACTACCGACGCCTGGCCCAGGGCAACCTCACCGAACTCGAACAGCGCATACCGGTGCGGATCCTGCCACCGATCAACGGCCGCCTCTGCCGCAACATCATGATCTCGCAGTACTGCTCCGAGCCCTGCTCCGGCTACTACCCCGGGGCGCGCTTCTCACCGGAGCACTACGACCAGCACATGCGCCAGTCGCTCCAGGCCGGCTTCAACACCTGGATCAGCCCGGCACCGACGACCGCCGAGTGGGTCCGCAAGGCCGGCGGACGCCTCGTCATCTGGTCCAACTACCCCTTCTACGGCATGAAACAGGCGACCTCGCGGCCGGGCTACCGCTGGCTGGCGGAACACCCCGAGGCCCAGGCGCGATACTTCAACGACAGCGGTACCTGGGAGACGCGCCACCAGTACTGCCCGTCGTATGTCGTCGGCGAAGGCCGTGAGGCCTTCCTGGCCGAGGTGAAGGGTGTCTACGAGAGCAAGCTGGCGAACCTTCCCGGCGCCGCAATCCTCTGGAGCGACTGGGAAGAGTCCGTCTGGCATCCCGGCAAGAGCTCACCGGGCAAGGCCGCCCGCGAGGGCACCGGGAGCTGGTGTTTCTGCGACCGCTGCAAGACGCAGTTCCGGCATTGGGCCGGCCTGCCGCCAGAGGCTGACCTCACGGACGATGCCATCTTCCAGACCTACAAGGCGCCGTGGGAGTCCTTCCGGGCCGACCTCGATGGAAAGGTCGCCGGAGTCGCCCGCCAGGCAGCCCGTGACCTCGGCAAGCCCTACATGCTCTACTCGTGGTCATCCCATACCAAGCTCTGGCAGGCCCTCAACGGAGCCATCGACCTGGCCTTCCCCGGGATCCCTGGCAACGAGGCCGGCAGCGCCGCCGGACAGAAGCACCTCGACGAAACCATGGCCATGTTCCAGAGTAAGGTCGGCCTGCGCCGCGCTCAGGTCATGGGACAGGAGTTCGCCATGGGCCATGGCTACGCCCGTGTCACCAACCCGCGCGCCTTCCTCAACCAGCCGAGTGACTACGAGGACCCGCAACTGCAGAAACGCGAGATCCTGCGCATCGTGGCCGCGCTGGGCCTGGGCGTCGACCTCTGCTCGTCCATGGACCGCGTCGGCGGCATGCTCTACTGGATCGGCGAAGCAACCCGCATCCTGGCCGCCTACGAGGACCTCTTCCACGAAGGCGAACGCGACGACAGCCTCGCCGCCTGCGACACGCTCCAGTACCCGGATGTCCTCGTCCTCAGGCACAACAAGGAGCGCCTGGTCCTGCTGTTCAACGAGGGCGATCAGCCGCGCGCCGTCGCGGTCCGCCATCGTGATGTCCTGCCCGGCCAGGTCGCCACCGTCTTCGAGTCCGACCTGAAAGCCGACGCTGCCGCCGAGATGCGGCTGACCATCCCTGCCCAGGACGTGGCGGTGATCCACGTGCAGTGATCGGGCGCGGGCAGAACGAGCCGGCAATGCACGGCGCGCGGCGGCGCGGGGCCGCCCGGCCGCGGCCTTCCGGCTCGGGACACGGACCGGCACGGACCGACACGGACACCCACGGCCGCGCCTCGCCGGCTCCGGCGTCGGGCGGTCGGCGCCGCCTCTCCCTCTCCCGTTCGTGCTTTTCGTGCCTTTCGTGGTTGCCTTCCCCCTCCGGGCGTTGGATGTTGGGCGTTCGACGTTGGACGCTCAGCGTTCGCCATTCGCCATTCGCCGTTCCCTCCGGCCTCCCCACCGCCGCACCGTCCACCGCCGCACCGGCGCACTCTTCCTCCGCCCGGGGCGGCGCCCTGCCGAGGCGGCGTTGGTGTGCTACCTTACGGTGACGCGGGTGGGGGTTCCCGGCGGGGGTGGCTGACAACCCAGGACTGTCACCGAGGACGACGGAACGACATGGCATCGATGCGCGCCTGCTGGAGGACGATCGTGAGTGCAGCGACCCTGGCCGGGGCGGCGTCTGCCGCGCCGGTGTTCGAGAACCTTGGCGAGCCCTTCGTCGAGCGTGAGCTGTCCATCGGCATGGTGACGCCGCGGGCGCAGGGCGGCTATATCGCCTGGGGCCAGCGCAAGCGCACCAGCGTGGTCGGCGTCGACCTCCAGGATGGCCACACCTTCGAGCTGGACATCAGCCGCTATGGCCGCACCAACATCCAGATGGCGCCGGCGGCGGACGGCTCGCTGGTCTACTACGCCGGCAGCCCGGGGCGGTTCTTCCGCTACACGACCGCAGGCGAGACCGTCGACATCGGCGCGCCCTTCGACAACGCCTCGTATACCCTCCAGGGCTTCGTCGGTCCGGACGAGCGTTTCTACGTCGGGACCTACCCGGAGGCGGCGTTGGTGGTCTGCGATCTGCGGACCTGGAAGGCGCACTCCTATGGTCGCATCAGCGACGACGTGGCGCAGAAGTACATCACCACGGTCATCGTCGCCGATGACGGCACGATCTACTGCAGCGTCGGCCTCGAGCACCACGAGGTCTGGAGCGTCGTGCCGGGCGACGGCTCGCGCCGGCAGATCCTCCCGAAGGAGCTGACGACGGCCCAGGGGGCGCCGCGACTGTGGCTCGGCGCCGATGGCCAGGTCTACGGCCGCGGCGCCGGCAACCGCGACTTCCGCTGCCGTCCGGACGGCGTCGACCTCGACCAGACCGCCGAGGCGCGGCCGCTCGCCGGACGGCGTCAGGCCGGCGAGTGGACCGTCGGCAGCATCGGCAACGACGGCGTCCTGACCCTTACCGCCGAGGGCCGCGAACCGCGGCGCCTGCAGACCGACTACAGCGGCCGCGCCCTGGAGGTCTACAGCGTCGGCTGCGAACGCGGCGGGCGTATCTACGGCGGCACCGTCTTCCCGGGCCGGGCCTTCGCCTACGACATCGCCAAGGGCGCCTTCGCAGACCTGCCCGAGGTCACCCCGAAGGTGATCCAGATCTACGACCTCTTCAGCCATGCCAAGGGCCTCTTCGCAGCCAGCTACATGGGCTGCATCCTGGACTTCTTTGACCCCGAGGCGCCGGTCGTCGCGGGGACGAACCCGCGGCGCTTCAAGGCCTCGATCAGCGGCCAGGAGCGCCCGGTGCAGTGGGAGGCCGGACCGGATGGCTGCCTGTACTTCGGCACGACGCCGGCCAAGGGCCGCCTCGGCGGCGCCCTGGTGCGCGTCGATCCGGAGACCTTCGCGGTCACGACCTGGCCGAAGATCCTCACCGACCAGAGCATCAACTACCTCTGCAGCGTCCCCCAGACCAGGGAACTCTTCGGCACCGGCAGCATCAGCGGCGGCACCAGCGCCATACCGACGCAGAAGGAGGCGGACTGCTTCCTCTGGGATGTCGCGGGCGAGAAGGTCGTCTGGCAGGGTCGGCCGCTGCCGGGCACCACGACCTACCTGCGGGCGGTGCCGGCCGCGAACGGCCTGATCGTGGGCGTGGCCGCGGGCGGCGGCTGGTTCCTCTTCGACCCGGTCACGCGCGAGACGGTCCATCGCGGCGAGCTGCCGGTGTCCGGCCTGCGCTTCCCCTGCCTGAGCGACCTGAGCCCCGCGACGAACGGGTTGGTGATCGGCGTCGGCGAGAGCGCGGTCTTCGCCATCGACACCGAGGCGCGCACGACGAAGGTCCTGGCACGCCACGACTCCCTGCGCGGCGGCATGGGCGGCTTTCTCCTGAGTGCAGACGGGACGCTCTACTACGGCTCGGCGACGGCCCTCTGGCGCTGCCGTGGCCTGGATTTCAGCCGCTGAGCTTCGCCATGGCTTCCGGAGCGCGAGTGTCCACAGACGCGAAGGCGTCCACGAGCGGCAACAGCGTCGACAGCACCACACCGCGATCGTCCATACGAGCCGCGCCCGAGGCGATGATGGAGGTACACCGATGCCAGCCAATGCCTTCCATGAGACGCTGTGTGGTGGCGGTGTCCTCATCGCCATGGTGCACGTGCAGGCCCTGCCCGGCACGCCGGCGCACCGCCTCGACCTCGAGGCGATCGTGTCGCAGGCGGTCGCCGAGGCCGCGCTGTGTCGGGACGCGGGCGTCGATGCGGTCATGATCGAGAACATGCATGACGTCCCTTACGTGCGCGATCCCGGCCCCGAAATCACGGCGGCGCTGACACGCGTCGGCGCCGAGGTGCGTCGTCTCGGCATCCGCGTCGGGGTGCAGGTCCTGGCGGGCGCCAACCGCGCGGCCCTGGCGGTGGCCCTGGCGGCGGGGATGGACTTCGTGCGGGTCGAGGGCTTCGTCTACGCGCATATCGCCGACGAAGGCCTCATCGAGGCCTGCGCCGGCGACCTGCTGCGCTACCGCCGCCAGATCGGCGCCGAGCGCGTCGCCATCCTGGCGGACATCAAGAAGAAGCACAGCGCCCACGCCATCACCGCCGATGTCGACCTGGCAGAGACCGCCCGCACGGCGGCCTTCTGCGGCGCCGACGGCATCGTCATCACCGGCACCCGCACCGGCGTCGCGCCGGATCCGTCTGAGCTGCAGTCAGCCGGCGCCGCCGTCGACACGCCCATCCTGGTCGGCTCCGGAGTCACCCCCGAGAACCTCGCCGCCTTCGCGCCCTGGGTGCACGGGGTGATCGTGGGCTCGGCCCTCAAAGTCGACGGCCACTGGGCCAACCCGGTCGATCCGCAACGCCTCGAGCGCCTCGTCAAGGCCTGGCGACAGGCCTGAGCGCCGCCCGCCGGCGCGGCGAGGGGCGCGGGTAGCGACTCGACTGCCAACTCCGGGCTCCGGGACCCGCAAGCCCCGCCCGCGCTACGATGCGCCAAGACTATGCCTGCCTGGTTCATCCGGCAACTGCGTACTTCTTGGCGTGGAGCTTGGTGGAGTCGAGAGCGCGTAAGGCCATTGACGGGGACTGCCTCCCGATGCCCCAAGGGGGCTGTGGCCCATAGCCCAGGGTTGCGGTACCTCCGCTACCCTGGGATGGCCCATGGCCATGGGC
>JAAYZO010000642.1 GCA_012514865.1 Lentisphaerota bacterium
GCGCAGTGGCGACCTGCGCGCGGTGGTCTCGGGCGACTGGATCTCCGACATGCGCACGGGCGCCCAGCCAACGATCGCCTGCAAGTACCTTGCCGCTTCCACGCATGTCGTAACCATCATCGGCACCGGCAGACAGGCCTATGCAAGCCTCCTCTGCATGAGTACGCGGCTCGACATCCGGGAGGTCCGCCTGTGCGATATCCGTCCCGCGGCACGGCAACGCTTCATGTCGTTGTTTCCGAACGCGCCATTCAACATGGTCGAGTGCCAGAGCAACGAGGAAGCCTGCCGCGGCAGCGACGTCATCATCACGGTGACGAACGCCGATGCGAGGCTTGTTGAGGAACCATGGGTCAAGAAAGGCGCGCTGGTCCTGACGATGGGCTCGTTCACGGAGACTTCCGACGACGTCGTGCTGAAGGCCGACAGGCTCATCGCCGACCATATTGGGCAGTCTCTCCACCGTGGCAATATCGCGTCCATGGCGCATCGCGGACTCGTAGACGAAGCGTCGTTTGCTGCCGAGTTGCCCCGTATCGTCGCCGGAACGCAGGTCGGTCGTGAACACGCCGACGAGCGCATCACATGCCAACTCGTCGGCATGGGCGCACCGGACGCGGCGGTGGCGGCCCTGCTGATCGAGAAGATGCAGAACGCGGGCGTCGAGATCCCGACCTTCGAGCTCACCTGACGGATAGTCCCCACCCCGGCGGCTTTTCCTCCACGTGGCGTTACCCGCCAGTGGAGGAAGATCCGTCAGGGCTTGAGGGGCACGAGGAGCTGGTCGCGGATCCACGGGTTGAGCTGCGGATCGCCGACCTCGTGCATCCAGTCGACCAGACGACGCCGGTGGGCCTGCAGGACCTCGCGGCAGGACGGCTCCGCGGCGCGGTTCTGAAGCTCGCCCGGGTCCGCCTCGAGGTCGTAGAGCTCGTCCTCGGCGGTGGCATTCCAGACGTACTTCCAGCGCGGCCCGCGGACCATGCGCTGGGTGTAGAAGCCGAACTGGTTGCCGTAGTACATGCTGAAGACGTCCTGACGGGACGCCTCCGGCTGGTCGGCCAGGGCCGGCAGCAGGCTGCGCCCCTGGAAAGTCTCCGGGACCGGCACCCCGGCGACCTCGCAGAAGGTCCGCGCCAGGTCGAGCGCCTGGATGACCATGGCGTCGCTCTGGCGCCCGGGTCGCACCAGGCCGCGCGGCCAGCGCACCAGGAGGGGGACGCGGGTGACGTCGTCGTACATGACGTAGTGCTTGTCGATGAGGCCATGCGAGCCGCAGAGATCGCCGTGGTCGGCGCTGAAGACCACCAAGGTGTTCTCCGCGAGACCGAGGCGGTCCAGTGCCGCCAGAAGCCGCCCGACCTGGGCGTCGAGCAGGCTGACCTCGCCGAGGTAGCGCGCCACGATCGGCGCCCAGTCCTGCCAGCTCCAGCCGTCCAGACGCCAGGTCCGGCGCTGCTGCGCCTGGATGAACGGCTTGCCCACCAGGCTGTCGGCAAAGCCCGGCCATGGCGGCACCTGCGACGGATCCACCAGCGAGGCGTAGGGCTCCGGAAGGACATTCGGCAGGTGCGGCTCGGAGGTGTCCCAGCGCACCATGAAGGGCTGATCGCGATGGCTCGCCCGCTCGAGCATCTCGACGACCTGGCCGGCCTCCCAGCCGAGCCGGGACTGCTCGGGCTGGATGGCAGGATCGACCTCGCCGAACCAGCCATTGCGGTGCGGCCGTGCCGGCAGTCCCGAGGCGGCCCGCCAGGCGCCGTAGCCGCCGGCCGGGTTGGACTCGTGGAAGCCGAATGACGCCGGCGGATTGCCGGCGCTGACCTGCCACTTGCCGATGTGGCCCAGCCAGTAACCGCCGGCGGCGAGCTGGCGGCTGTACGACGGCAGGCCCCGCGTGTCCGGGTGCGGCACACCCAGGCCGTCGTTCATCAGACAGCCGTGACGACACGGCCAGCAGCCATGCAGGAGGCTCGTCCGCGCCGGCACGCAGACCGGCGCCGGCGTGTGGGCCTGCCGGAAGGTCACCCCCGCCCCGGCCAGGGCATCGAGGTGCGGCGTCTGCACCACGGGATGCCCATGCACGCCGAGGCAGTCGCTCCGGAACTGGTCACTGAAGATCAGCAGGATGTTCGGACGGTCGGACCCTTGCGATGCCATGCCCCGGCCCCCCTTGTCCTCAGGTCATGCCTCGGACTCCAGGCCGAACCCAAACGCATACCGCGGCCGCAGATCGACCGGCAGACGGCCGCGCGGCGCCTGCTCGCCAAAGAGCACCCGCAGGCCGGCACGCACCGCGCCCGGGCTGGCGCAGTACGTGGTTAGACAGATGTCCGTCCGCGGAAAATCCGGGATCACATACGGGGTGCCGAAAACGCAGAGCGCGACATCCTTGCCAGCGGCCTGGAGACGCCGCACCAGCTCCGGCTGGCCCGGGCCGACCGCACCGGAGAGGGCCTTGTAGCAGACGATGCGCGGCATTGTCGCAAGGATGACACGCCGGCAGGCACCCGCCGCCGCCACCGCCGCGGCGACCTCATCGGGCGTGGGATCCTCGGGGAGGTGGTGCAGCGTCACCGGCCCCAGACGCCGGCGCACCTCGCCGGCCAGCATGCCCTGCGCCGACTCGATGGTCTGTTCCATGTCCGTCAAAGCCCGCCCTTCCTCGGGGCTGACGGTAGCAATCACGGCCACCCCGCCGCTGCAGTCCAGCGGCAGCCCGGCGCCCTCCAGGAGGGTGACGGCCGCGGCAAAGGCCTCCTCGGCCACGGCCATGGCCTCGGGCTGGCGGAAGGCGGCGCGGACGCGCGCGGGCTCCAGCGGCGCCCGCCCCGGCAGGCCGCACCACTCCTTGGCCTCGAGGATGCGTCGCACCGAGGCGTCGAGATCCGCCATGGGGATGCGCCCCGAGGACACCGCCTGCACGAGCGCCTCGAGGGTCGGCTCGGGCGGCTCGTTGTAGTCCTGAAGCACGATGTCATGGCCGGCCTCGAAGGCCCGTATGGCCGCCTCGGCCACCCCGAAGTTGTCCTTGATCGCCTTCATGGTGAGGCTGTCGGAGACGATCAGGCCGGTGAAGCCCATCTCGAGGCGCAGGAGATCGTGGATGGCCCGCCGCGAGAAGGTCGCCGGGAGGCTCCGATCCGGCTCGAGGGCCGGCACCACCAGGTGTGCCGTCATGATGCCGCGCAGGCCGGCGCTGCGGATCAGCTCGCGGTACGGGTAGAGCTCGACCGCGTCGAGGCGCTCCCGCGGGTGGCCGACCTCGCCGATACGCACGTGGGTGTCGAAGGCGGTATCGCCGTGGCCCGGGAAGTGCTTGGCATTCGGCACCACGCGCTCGTCCTGCATGCCGCGAACCATCGCCGCCGCAATGCTGGCCACCAGCTCGGGGCGGTCGCTGATCGAACGCGAGCCGATGATCGGGTTGCGCGGTTCGGTGTTGACGTCGACGCAGGGCTCCCACACCATGTCGTAGCCCATCGCCTTCGACTCGCGGGCCGCACAGCGCGCGTAGCGATAGGCGAGGTCCGGATCGCGGGCGGCACCGAAGAGCATCGTGCTGCCGGGATCCGGCAGCGGCGTCGGGCCGAACTCCGGACGGGCATGCGCCGAGCTGCTGATGCAGAACACCGGCACCGCCGACGCGGCGTTCAGGTCGTTGATGAACTCCAGAATCGCCTCCAGGCTGCCCATGCCGCGGTAGTAGCCCGGCGAGACACAGCCGACCAGACCGCGGCGGGCCAGGGCCAGAGTCTCGTCACGCCAGCGGCTGGCGCGGTAACAGATGACCTGGCCGACCTTCTGCTCCAGGGTCAGCTCCCGCAAGATCCGATCGGCCCAGTTGCCCATGGCACTCAGCACTCCTTGCCACGACCATTGCCGGCGAAGGGCTCCTCCTCACGGAAGTCCGGGGTGAAGCCCGAATCGCCGAAGTCCGGTTGTATAAACGCCCGCTCGAAACCAAGCTCCTCCGCCAGGTCGCAGACGCGCGCGTACTCGTCGCCGGTCACCACGCCATCGAGAAAGCCATCGGCGCGGGCCCGGGGCATCGGCCGGTACTGGCTCATGATCGACACCGGCAGACGCGGCCCGAAGTCCCGATGCAGCAGCCGCAGCGCCTCGAGGCTGTTCTCGACCTGGCCGGGCAGCACGAGGTGCCGGACCAGGACGCCCTTCTCGGCCAGGACCCGCCCCTCGTCGTCCCACGGCCGCAGAAAACCCGCCGCGGTCACCATCGCCTGCAACGCCGACAGAGCCCGCTCCGGGTAGTCGGCGGCGCCCATGCAGCGCCGCGCGAGGGCCGCATCGGCAAACTTGAAGTCCGGCAGGAAGATGTCGATGTGCTCGGCGTACTCGGGGACCCTCTCGGCGCGGACGTAGCCCGAGCCGTTCATGATGAAGGGCACCCTCACGCCGTCAGCGCGCAGACGCCGGCAGAGCGCGCGCACATGCGGCCAGAAGTGATCCGGAGTGACGAAGTTCAGATTGTGCACCCCGCGATCGACCAGCTCCATCGCCGCCGCGGTCAGGGCCTCCAGGTCCATCGCCTCGCCGAGGTGCTCGTGCGAGATCTGCCAGTTCTGGCAGAACACACAGCGACAGGCACAGCCCGAAAAGAAGATCGTCCCCGAACCACGCTCGCCCGTGAAACACGGCTCCTCGCCGTGGTGCGGCACCGACGAGGCCACACGGCACACCGCCGTCTCGCCGCAGACGCCGACCTCGCCGGCGACGCGATCGACGCGGCAGAGCCGCGGACAGAGCTGGCAATCACGGTACGCCTCGAGGTCCATAGGCCGACAGGTTCTCCATCAATGCGGTACCATACCCCGACGCCATCGAACCGGCCAGCACCGGCCGCGGTGACGCCCGGCGCAGCGGGACGCGCGTCGCAGTAGGGTGGCGGCGCACGCGGATCGTGAGCGAAGCGATGGGCTTCGCGGGTGACCCAGGTTGGCACAGGCGGCACGGTTCCGGCCCCCGGCGCCCCCAGCTCCTCGGCTCCGTCATCGGCAGGGCACCCGCGCGGGGGCTATGTTATGGCCCTCGATGGACAGCGCACTCACCCACTACGACATCGTCGTCATCGGCGGCGGCCATGCCGGTTGTGAAGCGGCCCTGGCGGCGGCGCGCCTGGGCGCGCGCGTGTTGCTGCTGACCATCAACAACGACCACATCGCCCAGATGTCCTGCAATCCGGCCGTCGGCGGCATCGCCAAGGGCCATGTCGTGCGCGAGATCGACGCCCTCGGCGGCGAGATGGCGCTCAACACCGACGCGGCCTGCATCCAGTTCCGCATGCTGAACCGCTCCAAGGGCGCGGCGGTGCAGTCGCCCCGGGCGCAGTGCGACAAGGTGGTCTACCAGCGCCGCATGAAGCACGTCATCGAGCGCTGCCCGGGGCTCTTCGTGCACCAGGCCCAGGCCGTCCGGCTGCGCGTCGACGGCGAACGCGTCAACGGTGTCGAGACCGAGTTCGGCGATGTCTTCACGGCCGGCGCGGTGGTCGTGGCGACGGGGACCTTCCTGGCGGCGACCCTCCACTACGGACTCTCGGCCTTCCCCGGCGGCCGTGCCGGCGACCCGGCCGCGGGGGCCCTCTCCGAGAGCCTCCGTCGCGACCTCGGCCTGGAGATGGCCCGTCTGAAGACCGGCACGCCGGTGCGCGTCCTCGGCCGCACCCTCGACCTGGCCAGCCTCGAACGCCAGGACCCTGATCCATCGCCAGGGCGCTTTGCCTTCCGGGAGGACCGCTCCGACCTGCCGCGCCTGGGCGGCCCCGAGCTGCCCCAGCATCCCTGTTACCTGACCTGGTCAACGGCCGAGACCGCCCGCGTCGTGCGCGAGAACCTCGACCGCTCGCCGCTGTACTCGGGGCGCATCCACGGCACCGGCGCACGCTACTGCCCGTCGTTTGAGGACAAGGTGGTGCGCTTTGCAGAGCGCGAACGTCACCAGGTCTACCTCGAGCCCGAGGGACACTTCACCGACGAGTACTACCTCAACGGCATCTCGACCAGCCTGCCGGTCGATGTGCAGTGGCTCATGGTACGCACGCTGCCCGGCCTGGAGCGCGCCCACATCAGCCGCTATGCCTACGCCATCGAGTACGACGTCGTCCTGCCGCACCAGCTCGACCGCACCCTGGCCGTGCGGCGCTGGCCGAATCTCTTCCTGGCCGGCCAGATCAACGGCACCAGCGGCTACGAGGAGGCCGCCGGGCAGGGCCTGGTCGCCGGCGTCAACGCCGCCGTGCTGGCCGCCGGGCGCGGCGAGGCGCTGGTGCTGGGCCGCGACGAGGCCTACATCGGAGTGATGATCGATGACCTGGTCACGAAGGACATCGTCGAGCCCTACCGTCTCTTCACCAGCCGCGCCGAGTATCGCCTCCTCCTGCGCCAGGACAACGCCGACCTGCGCCTGATGCGCCGCGGCCACCGCCTCGGCCTGGTCTCCGCTCCCGACCTGGCGCGCCTCGAGGCCCTGGAGGCGGCCATCGACCACGGCCGCGCCTTCCTGCAGCAGCACCGCCACCACGGCCGCTCGCTCTGGGAACTCCTGCGCGCCCCCGGCGGCCGCTACGCCGACCTGCCCGGCGTACCGGACCTCCCGGCACGCGCCATCGCCCACCTGGAGATCGAGAGCCAGTACGAGGGCTACACCGAACGCCAGGTCGCCCAGGCCGCCAGCCTGCGGCGCCTCGAGGACTGGGCCATCCCGCCCGACTTCGACTTCGCTCAGCGCGGCATCAGCACCGAGGCGCGCCTCAAACTCGAGCGACGACGGCCTCTGACCCTCGGCCAGGCTGCACGCATCGATGGGGTCACTCCCGCCGAGATCAGCCTGCTGCAGGTGCACCTGCATCGCCCCCGCCGAAAGAGCAGTGACAGCGCCCCCGCCGACAACAGCGCCGGCGAGGCCCCGCCCGGCGGTCCAGGGCAATCCCGAGACAATCAGTAACCACGAACAGCACGAAAGACACGAACAGGAGAGGTATAGAACCAGAGAGGCCTGACACGGGCACGACGCCGGGCGCCGGACGGACTGTCGTCACGCTCTCACCTCTCCGAGGGGCCTCTCGTTCGTGCCTTTCGTGCCTTTCGTGCCTTTCGTGCCTTTCGTGGTCCAATTCCCCCTCCCCGCGAAACGCTTCGTCGATGACTCAGGACAAGCACCGACGCTGGCCTGAAGACCGCGCCACAGCGGAGGGTTGACGAGGTCACCGTCGTGTGCGGGGGCAGTCCAGACCACATGAGCCCGCTCGAAGTCGCCGCCAACTGCGACGTGGTCCGGACCGGGCGCGAGTACAGGGACCTGGCGTTCAGGCTCGTCAGGAGGACTCAAGAGACTCAGGGGAAAATGGTTGGGAGAGATTGGCCGCAAAGAGGCGCAGGAAGCGCAAGGGTGGATGATTGGCGAGTGAAAGCGAACTCCTTCTCCCTCCTGCGCCTCTTGCGCTTCTTTGCGGCAAACTGCCTACTGCAAGCCTTTGGGATGGACGCACCACCCAAGGGCCTTCCCATCAGGACGTGTGCCGGACTTGCGGGGGGAGTCCCTATGGCTGTATTCACCGGCAACCGACCTATGACGCATCGGGGCGCCGCCTGGCGTGAGGAAGTTCGGAGCCTTGCCCAGGCTCAATCCGTTTCGCGCCGCGTTCCGTCGGGCGCCAAAGGCAGCTATTGGGGCTTGGTCCGGTCCCTCGCTAAATGCAATTATAAGGACTGACCCCGAGCTCCCTCTTGCGCCTTTTGCGCTTCTTTGCGGCAAACGCCTGCTGCAGGCCTCTGGGATGGCCGCACCACCCAAGGGCCGTCCCATCAGAACGTGTTCCGTGGGGAGATTCACGTACATGCCCTCCCAGTCTTCACCGGAACTACGCAGTTGCCGGAGGAGCCATCATGGGGGCTGCCCCCCGAGTCCGAGCCACAGCGCCGACGACGCGCCGTCCAGCGGTCTCAGCACGGCTCCAGGACCACCGCCGTCAGCGACCGCGGCGCCAGACAGCCCCGCAGCCAGCCATCCTGGACTCTGAGGCCACCCGCCGAGGATGGCACCGCCTGCCAGCCAGGGGCCGGATGGAAGCCCAGCGGGGCGGGTTGCCGCGTGGGATTCACCAGCATCAGGAGGGCCTGGCCGGACGGGGACACCCAGGACGACTGCAGCACCTGCGGCCGCGGCAGATCGACCAGGCGGACCTCGGAAGCCGGGGTGAAGATGAAGCGCTGCATGAAGCGCACCAGCACCTCGCGACAGCGCATCTCGCCGGGCGGCAGCATGCTTCCCCAGAGGAGGTGCTCGCGGTGGCGGTGGTAGAACCGGAAGACCTCGATCAGGAAGGCGATGTCGGGCTTCCGCGCCGGGTCGGCCAGGTGCGCCGCGGTGAGGTTACAGGCCATTGGCTGGCAGCCCGACGTCAGGGTGCGCCCCAGCTCGTAGGCGAACTGGTCCGGACACAGCGCCGGCCAGTCACGCTCGGCCGCAGGGTCGGGGCGGTGCTCGGCCGGCCAGAGGTCGTCGTAAGGCGGCACGCCGTCGACGAGGGCGTAGTTCCCGAAGCAGACGCAGTGCCCGTGGTAGATCGCCGAGAACAGGGGCACCGCCTCGCAACGGCAGCCGTAGAGCCGTTCGCGTCCGAAACGCTCGCCGCTGGTGCAGAGGATGATGCCGCCCTCGATCAGGTCCAGGTACATCTCCTGCGTCGACTCGGTCGACAGCGGCCAGCCCGGATGGCGCTCGCGAATGCGCTCGAAGAGCTTGCGAAAGCCCTGCATGCCATAACAGCCGCCGCCGGGGACATGGCCGTGGTCGGTGGCGTGACAGGCCTCGTAGCCGCCGGCGTTGCCGATCATGTCGATGTAGAGGCCGTCGAGACCGAGGTCATGCGCCTGGTCCGCGACCCCGGCATAGAGGTCGCGCCAGGCCTCGGCGGCACCGCACATGTAGGCCAGACGGCGTTTCGTGAAGACATTGAAGGCGAATGACTTGAACGACCCGTCGGGTCTGACGACGGCGGCCTTGGGCCCGATCGGCTCCCAACTGCCGCCGTCCTGGTCGCAGGTCATGCCGTTGGTGTAGACCTGGACTCGGACGTCGGCGGCCTGCAGGTCCTTGACGGCGGCCTTGAAGGCCGCGGTGCCCTGTCGCGGCGGGAAGTAATCCGGGTACTCGGTATCGTAGCCGTGTCGATGCCACCAGTACCAGTCCAGGGCCAGGGGCGCGCCGAGGCGCCGGGCCAGCTCGAGGGTCGGTGGCACCACCCGCTCGATGGCACCGCGGTTCCAGAGCCATCCGGCGATCTCGCCGAAGAAGCTGCCGCGGCGCTCGGTCGGACCCCGTGCCGCCCAGGGCTGCTCCAGAGCCCAGCGGCGGTAACGCGACGCGATGTCGTACCAGTGCCCGGCGCAGGCGCCGAGGCTGACCCAGTATGGCAATGCCACGGCGCGCCCGCCGACGGCATCGCCCGGAGCCACGCAGACCGCTTCCACACGCAGCGCCCGGCCATCTACCCGCGAGAAGCGCCATGACTTGACCCAGCCGGCCGAGTCACGCGTGTCGAGATACAGCCCACGCGAGCCCTCGAGCCACCCGAAGCACTGGTACTCGGGAGTGCCGAAGGTCACCGTCTCGGTAGCTTTGAACAGGCCGATGGCGGCCTCATGGAGGACGTGGCCCATGCCGACGGGCACGACCAGGGCCGTCTGTCGCGGGTCGTGCCAGGCGAAGGTCAGGTCCGGCATGACCATCTCGACGAGCCGCGTGGCCGGCGGCAGGCCATCGACCTCGAGGCGCCCCTGCAGGAGTCCATCGGCGAGTCGCCACTCGACCTGGACACTCCCGTCGATGGTCTCGCCATCCTCCAGGCACAGGCTTCCGAAGCCAAGTCGGAGGGCGCCGGAGCGGGCCTCGGTGACCGGTGCGACGCCAACGGCGGCGCGAAGGCGCCGGGGCCGTCCGTCGATCTCGACACCGAGGCTCCAGCCGGTGCCGGGCTCGACGGGCCGCCACTCCTGGCCATCGAGGAGCAGCCGACAGAGTCGGCCCTGGTCATCGACCTCGACCTCGTGGCCCAGCCCCTGCTTGAGTACCATGATCAGCGACTCCCCTGGCTCTCCGGCGGGCGGCGCTGCGGGCGCCAGCGCAGGATGACGGCGTCGTGCCGGGCCCCCGCGTCATCGCGGCAGTAGTCCGGCAGGCGTGCGAGAAGCTCGAACCCCTGCCCCGTCAGGGCCTCGAGGCGTTCATGCCAGGCGGCGCTGAGCTGGCGGCGGATCTTGCGAATGACCGGCGGCGGCTTGTGGTCGAGCAGGACGCCGAGGCGCTCGGCGTACTCAGGCGCCGGCGGCGCGAGTCGGCGCAGAACAAGCCGCGAGCCGTCGCGGAGGGCGACGTCGCCCAGATCCAGGACCTCGCCGCAGGACGTCGGGGGCGCGCCCGCGCCCGACGTCTGACCGGCAGTCACAGCACTCACGATGCCTCTCCCTGAGTTCCGCCAGCCGGCCCCGGCAGGTCGGGGAAGACCAGCCGGATACGCAGCGGGCTGCCGATGACGCCCTCGGCCTGCGGATGCGCACAGCTCGAGTAGGTCTCGCGGTCCACGGCAGAGTGGACCACCA
>JAAYZO010000643.1 GCA_012514865.1 Lentisphaerota bacterium
CGGCCCTCCGCGGCGGTCTCGACGGCGCCGCAGCGCGTCGCCGCGGGGTCCATGAAGAGCGCCTGGTGGCCCTGGGCGGCGAGCACCTCGCGGAGGTCCTCGCGCGCCGCCGCCAGGAGCGCGGCCGGGAAGAAGCCGCGGTTGCCGATCAGCACCGCGAAGGCGCTCTTGCGGTCAGACTGCATCGCCATGGTCGTGGGCTCCTGAAGTTCGGAGGTCGGAGTTCGGAGTTCGGAGGTCGGAGGTCGGAGTTCGGAGTTCGAGGTTCGGAGGTCGGAGGTCGGAGACTGGATCGCGCACCACTGACGCTTTTCCCCCGTCCTTCCTGCCCTCTCGACGTCGGGCACTGGGCCTTGCCGCTCTGCCCTTCTGGACAGAGTGGACAGAGTGGACGGTGTGGACGGTGACGCCAACGCCAAGACCGGGCCGCCGACGCGTATTGGGTGGTGTCCCATAGTCCTTTCATACCCGTACCGACGCACTCCCCTCGTCCCCTCGCCTCATCGCCTCCGCCCTTCTTCGCTTCCCCTCCCCTCCTCCCTTTCGTGTCGTTCGTGACTCTCGTGGCTGGACTCTGCCCCTTCCGTGTGTTCCGCGTGCTCCGTGGGCAGTCACTTTCCCGGGCCGCGGCGTGGGGGTCACTCGCTGCGCACCGAGAAGTCGTAGAAGCGGTTCACGCCTTCGCAGCCGGTAATGCCGACGTAGCAGGCCACCGGCAGGGCCTCCAGGCGGCAGCCCATCTCGCGGTCGTCGAGGCGCACGACCAGCATCGGGCCGCGAGCGGAGTGGTTGACCTGGACCTCGAGGCGGTAGCGGGTCTTGGGCAGCAGCTCGAGGTTCCAGTAGGCGAGTTTCGCCCAGGCCGGCTTGCCGTCGGTCCAGGTGTGGTGCCAGACGTTGATGCCCTTGTTGTAGGCGACGATCTCGACATGCTCGCGGTACTCGGGTCGGTCCTGGCCATCGCGGCCCAGCTCGGGGGCGAGGACCACCAGGGGCGCCATCTGGTCGTCGAAGGAGAAGGTCGTGCGCACGGTCACATTCCCGGAGAAGGTCCTGGCGACGACCATGCTGGTGTAGGTCTCGCCGGCGCGCCGGCCGCGCAGGGCGGCAGCATCGGCATCCTCCGGGACCTCGTTGCGGATGCAGTCGTCCTCCTGGACCCACTGGCCCATGCGGTCCCACCGCGGGCTCTTGACCATCGTCCAGTCACTCGCCTGCCAGTGGTCTTTGACGAACCGGCACGCATACGACTCCGCGCCTGTGACGACGCCGCAGATCAGCATCGCCAGACTCACCACGCGCCGCCATCGGTGCATTGCCATACTCCCCTGCCCTGGCCTGATGTCGAGACCGCGGCGCCAGCAGCCGCCAGTGCCGCTGGCCTCACCGCCCGTCCTCGGGACCTCGCGGCGCCTCTGCGCCGCCATCCAGGCATCGTGTCAGGGCCTGCACCGCCAGGCGCGGATTGGCCTTGCCACGGCTGATCTTCATGACCTGCCCAACCAGGAACTGCAGGGCCTTGGCCTGGCCGCCGCGGTACTCGGCCACCGCCGCGGGGTGGGCCTCGATCGCCTGCCGCACGAAGCCGTCGATGGCGCCCTCGTCGCTGACCTGACGCAGCCCGCGCGCCTCGACGATGGCCGCGGCGCCGGCGCCGGTGCGAAGCATCTCGGCGAAGACATCCTTGGCGATGCGCCCGCTGATGGTGCCATCGTCGATGAGTCCGGTGAGCTCGCCGAGGGCCGTCGGTGCGACCGGCGACTGTTCGATGCCGAGGCCGGCCTGTGCCAGCGCCCCGGCCAGCTCGGTGATGACCCAGTTGGCGACGGTCTTCGGGTGGCGACCGGAGGCGGCCGCGGCCTCGAAGTAGTCGGCCGTGGCGCGCTCGGCGGTGAGCATGGCCGCGTCGTACTCCGAGATGCCGAACTGCGCTACGAAGCGCTGCCGGCGGCGCGGCGGCGGCTCCGGGAGGGCCGCGGCGATGGCGGCGGCCCATGCCGCGGAGATGTCCAGCGGCATCAGGTCGGGCTCCGGGAAGTACCGGTAGTCGTGGGCGTCTTCCTTGCTGCGCTGCGGCACCGTCTCGCCGGCGACGTCATCCCAGCCGCGCGTCTCCTGGCGGACGCGCGCGCCGGCGCGCACCGCGTCGACCTGGCGGCGGATCTCGTGCTGCAGCGCCAGATGCACTGCACGGAAGCTGTTGAGGTTCTTGATCTCGACCTTGTCACCCAGGCGCTCCTGACCGACCGGCCGCACCGAGATATTCACATCGCAGCGCATCTGGCCCTTCTCCATGTCGCAGGTGCTGACCCCGGCATACTGCAGGGTCTGCTTGAGGGCCGTGAGGAAGGCGTAGGCCTCGTCGGGGCTGTGCAGGTCGGGCTCGGTGACGATCTCCAGCAGGGGCACGCCGGCGCGGTTGAGGTCGACAGCGCTGCAGGACCCCAGGTGGGTCAGCTTGCCGGTGTCCTCCTCGAGGTGCATGCGCGTGAGGCGCACCGCCCG
>JAAYZO010000644.1 GCA_012514865.1 Lentisphaerota bacterium
GCTCTTCGTGTCCTTCGTGGTCACCTACCACTCGCCCTTCCGCGCCTTCCGTGTGCTCCGTGGGCCTTCCCCCTCTCTTCCGTCCCCTTCGACCTTGGGCGTTCCCTTTCCCATCGTCACCTGTCGATAACTGTCGACTCCCATCGACTCCTGTCGACCCCCGTCCGCTTCGACGTTGGACATTGGGCGTTCAGCGTTGAGCGTTCCTCCTCCCCGAGGTCAGAGGTCGGAGGTCGGAGGTCAGAGAGTCCGGCCCCACAGACGTACTGTCCACCGACGCACCGACGCACGGGCGTGCTCGCCCTCTTCCCGCCTTCCCCATCCGTGTTCATTCGTGTCTATCCGTGGTTCTCCCCTCCCCTTGGACGTTGAACGTTCCGCGTCCGGAGTCCGGAGTCCCCCTTTTCGTGTCTTTCGGGCTTTTCGTGGTTAACGTCCCTTCCCCATCCCCTCCGCGTCTTCCGTGTGCTCCGTGGGCCGTCTCTCCCGCTCCCTTCCCCCACGTCGGCGTTCGGAGTTCAGAGTTCGGTGTCCGGAGCCGGGGCGGGCGGGGACGTGGCCCAGGCGTCTCGCCTGGGGTCGGCGGGGCACTCGTACGACGCGCCGCGTCGTCGAGCGGTGCCGAGTCGGGGTCAGAGTACCGGGTTCACACGGAAGAATGCGCCGTGGCTTCAGCCCGGCGCGGCACCGGCCGCCGCCGCGCCCTGAAGGCACGCGGCACACTTCCGGCCGAGGCCGGCACTCTGACGGGGGAGGGTCCGCGCACGATGCCCTCGCCGTGCCATCACGGCGCCCCGCGCCGGCGGCGCGGCTGTAGCGCCGACGGCGGCGTCATCGTCCACCCTGTCCACATCGTCCACCCTGTCCACCCCCGTCCACTCCCGCCGCCGCCGCCCCAGGACTGCCCCAGGCGTCCCGCCTGGGCCTGCGGCCCGCCGCCGCCGAGTAGGCGCCACGCTCCCTGCTCCCGGCTGTCGACCACCGGCGCACGGGCGTAATCGCGCTCTTCCCTTGGCGATCCTGGCGGCTTGGCGAGGAACCTCCCCCTCTTCTCCCCCTCGCTTCATCCCCTCGTCGCTTCATCTCCTCATCGATTCCCTGCCCCTCTCCTGTTCGTGCCGTTCGTGCCGTTCGTGGTTGCCTTCCCCTTCCCCCAGAGCGGCCGCGGCGCCGCCGCTGCCACAGAACAGGCGCCGCCGGCGGGAGTGGACCGAGTGGACAGCGTGGACCGTGTGGACAATCCAGACGCCGCCGGCCGCGCCGACGGCGCGTGCAGAGTCCGGAGTCGGTGGTTCCGTAGTCCCGTGGTCCTGTAGTCCCGTGGTCCTGTGGTCCCCTTCCCGCCTACCGCGCCGGCCGGCAGTGGGCCAGGATGGCCTTCCAGCCATAGCGCTGGCTGCAGGCCTCGCGGACGAGGTCCGCCACCTCGGCCGGCTCAGCGCGGCTGTCGGCGATGGCCGAGCCGCTGAACTCGCCGGCGAGGGCCCGCCGGTCGGCGGCCCGGGCGGCGCGCGCCAGAATCCGCGCGTAGGCCTCGCAGGCATAGGCGAAGGTCTCGCGCTTGCGGTAGTCGATGTCGAGAAGCCACTGGCGCGTCGGCGTCTCCGTCAGGCCGGCCGTTCGACGGCGGCAGTTGTGGAAGACATGGGCGACCTCGTGGACCACGACATCCGTGAATGGCTCGTCATGCCGGAAGCAGTCCAGCGACACAAAGCAGGTCGTGTCCTCGCTGAAACCGACGATCTGAGGCGCGTCCTTGCTGAGCAGCTTGGCGCCGACGCTGCCCAGGAACAGGTTGGCGAGGTTCCATGCCGAGCGCGGATCGGCGCACGCCGCCACCGCCGACTCGAGGGTGTCCAGAGTGACGACGACCACGGAGCGCTCCACCAGCGCCAGCACGGCGTCCTGCTCGGCCTTGGGAAACAGCCCCCGGACCATCGGCTCGACCTTCCGTCGCGTCAGCGCCGCGAGGTCGATGCCCTCCAGCGGGCCTGGTATGGCGGCCGTGCCGGCCCGCCGTCGCGCCTCGTCGACGAGGGCGTCCAGCAGCTCGCGGTCCCCGCGCTCCATGCGGTCCATGATGTCTCGGCCCTCCCAGGCCGAGAAGAGCGGGTCGCTGGCGCCGGTCGCGATGAAGCGTTGCACCTCGTCGGCCACGGCTGCTCTCGCGCGCTGCTGCATGGGCTCCCCACTCGACTTCGAAGACCGCCCTGGGGCGGATATTCCCCACCCCGGCGAGCCGGTTTGGTGGCCGGCTCCTATACCAGGCGGGCGCCACACGGGCTTTCAAGATGTCCGATCCACCTAACGGGGCGGTCCAGTTTTGGCGCTCAGTTCACTTTGGCACCTGGCTTCTCCCCTATCCTGCACGAGCGTTGCGGATACCTCCTGCCGAACAACTGCCTCCCACCCATGGGGCACGGCCCGAAATCGGTGACCGCAAGCGTCCCTGTTACTCGTGGGCCGGGCATCGGGTTCCGCATCGATCATACCGCAGCCAGGCGATGTTGTCCATGTTCATGCGGGGGCCATGGGGCCGGATCTGAAGAGACCGCGGCCACTCCTGGCGGTACGCTACTGCTTGCGGGCTTCTCGGGGGGCCGCTACGTTGGGACATCGCCGTGCGCATCTGACTGGCCCAGCCGTGCAGCGCCCCCGTAGGGCTCGGGGGCAAGCATCCTGAGCGGCCTGAGTTGAGGCACCTTGAGCGGCGGTGTTCCTGGAGACGACGTGGCATCGACGGCTTCATTCCTTCCTGGCACACAGGTGCAGGCCCGCGGCCTGCGATGGGAGATCGTTGAGACCCAGCCCGTGGGTCCACAGACGCTTGTGCGGCTGCGGGGTGTCGAGGGCGCTCTGCTGGGGCACGAGCTGGACATCCTGCATGACTTCGAGCCCATCGAGCCGATTGTGCAGTCCTTCCAGCCCGAGAAGGCGGCACCGCTCCGCCACTGGTCCGTCTACCACCAGGCCTTCCTGCTCGAACAGGCGCTCGGTTCGGGCGCGATTCTGGCGGTTCAGCCGGGGCGGCTTCGCCCCGAGCCCTACCAGCTTGTGCCGGTCCTGCGCGCGATTCGCATGAGCCGGCCGCGTCTGCTTCTGGCCGACGGGGTCGGCCTGGGCAAGACCGTTCAGGCCGGCCTGGTGCTGACGGAACTCATGGCCCGCCGCATCGCGCATCGCGTGCTCATCGTCTCGCCGGCGGGTCCCCTGCTGG
This sequence comes from Lentisphaerota bacterium, assembly GCA_012514865.1. Lineage (GTDB taxonomy): Bacteria > Verrucomicrobiota > Lentisphaeria > Oligosphaerales > JAFGRS01 > JAGVUW01. The sequence goes on from JAAYZO010000644.1 coordinate 3,218, forward strand.
AACAGTGGCGCCTGGAGATGGCGGAACGCTTCGGCCTGCGCTTTGCCGTCGTCGACCGGGCTTTCCTCGACGAGGTGCGCAAGAGCAACGAACTTGGCGCCAACCCCTTCGATTACATTCCCCTGGCTCTAGCCTCCATCGATTTCCTCAAACAGGAGTCGGTCCTGCAGTGGCTGGACCGGGCCGCTTACGACGTGGTGGTTCTTGATGAGGCGCACCACTGCACGGATATGGGCTCCCTGGCTGACCGCGAGGACTCGCAGCGCCGTCGCCTCGCGGAACTGCTGGCCCGGCAGTCGGACGCGCTGCTGTTGCTCACGGCCACGCCTCACGACGGCAACGACGCCTCCTTTGCCTCGCTCTGCGAGCTTCTTGATCCCTCTCTCGTGGACGGGCGCGGCCACCTGCGTGGCGAAGCCTACCGCGCCCACGTGGTCCGCCGCCTCAAGAAGCACATTGTCGACCCCGCGACGGGCATGGGGCGCTTTCCGGAACGGCGTGTGGTCCCCTGCCCTGTCGACTACGCGCCGCAGCGCAGCCCGCGTTTCTGGGAACTGCAGCGCCTTCTGCTCGACCTGGTGGTGCCTCAGTTCAAGTATGCCATCAGGAACCGGCGCTACGACGAGGTCCTGTCCTTCATCGCCCTGCTCAAGCGCAGCGTCTCCACGGTGGCCGCCTGCCGCAAGACCCTCACGGTGGTGGCCTCACGCTACCAGAACCTGCTCACAGAGGCCTTCGAGACCCAGGACAGCCGCCGCCAGCGCCTGCGGACGCTGCGGGACTGCCAGCGTCGTATGGACCGCTTCGGCACCGCCGCCGCCGATGCGCAGGACGAAATCCAAACCATCGAGGAGGAGGACCTGGCGCAGGCACTCGCCGCGATCCAGCGCAGCACGCGCTCCGGGGATTACCGCATGCGCAAGCTCAGGGACATCTCATCCGGCCTGGCGGATCTCATCGCGCTCGCCGCCGAAGCCGAGTCCGAGGACCCAAAGCTGGCCTGCCTCCTGGAGCAGATCACCGAGATCCGTAGGAACGAGCCCGGCGCCAGTGTCCTCATCTACACCGAGTACACCGCCTCACAGGATGCGGTGAAGGGCTATCTCGCCGCCCACGGCCTGACAGACATCCTCACCATGAGTGGCCATGACGACGACCTCACCCGCCAACAGACGACGGACCGCTTTCGTACCGAAGAAGGCCGTATCTTATTAAGTACCGACGCTGCTGCCGAGGGGCTGAACCTGCACCACCGCTGCCACCACCTGATCCACTTGGAGCTGCCCTTCAACCCGAACCGCCTGGAGCAGCGCAACGGCCGCATCGACCGGTATGGTCAGACCCAGGAGCCTGTGGTCCGCTATCTCTACCTGCGCAATACCTTCGAAGAGCGCATCCTGCTGCGCCTGATCGCCAAGTACGAACGCCAGAGAGCACGCCTGACCTTCGTCCCCAACACGCTGGGACTGACGGCCACCGCGGAGGCGCAGGGCATGCGTCTGCTGGAAGGCCTGGCCAAGGAAGAGGACTGGCTTCTCAAGGAGGAACCCGCGCAGTATGTCCTCTTCGAGACCGCCGACGAGGGTACCGGTGCTGATGCCGCGACCCGCGAACTCCTGGAGGAGATCGACCGCAGCCTGCACGGCTTCGAGCGCGCTGCCAAGTCCAGCCGCTGGCTGGCCGACGAGGGCCTCTATGCCGATGCCGAGCAGGTCGCCGAGGCCGACCGTGCGACGGCCAGGGGGCGCCGGGAGAGCATGGTCGAACTGACGCAGTTCGTCACCGATGCCATCCGCCTCGATGGCGGACAGGTCGACCGCGCGCCGGATCAAGCCGTGGTCACGGTGGCGTTGCCGCCTGACTGGACACGGGGTATCGCGGACATCCCTGGGTACGACCGTGCGGCCCAGCGTGTCAGACTCAGCACCGATGCCGAGATCACCCGCGACGCCGAGGGCCGCTCTGTCGGCTTTCTGGGCCGAGCCCACCCGCTGGTCCGGCGCGCCCTGGACCGTGTGCGCCATTTCTCGCTGGGGCCGGCCGGGATGGCGGGCACCGATACGCGGGTCAGCGCCGTCTCGGCGGCGGTCGCTGAACCGGCGCTGATCCTGACCTACCTCGGCCGCGTGGTCAGCGGCGCCGGCCGCGAATTCGAGCGCGTCCTTGCCGTGCGCCTGGGCCGCGATGGCACGGCACACGCGATGGCGGACGCCGCCGACTGGCTGCCGCTCGCCGCCCCGGAGCGGGCGTTGACCACCGTCGGCCTCTGGGAGCAGCACTTCGCCTCCTGGGCTGGCGATCCGGCGTTACAGGCTGACGCTGCCGCCGCAGCCGCCCTGGCCTTCGACCCGATCGCTCAGGAGTTCACGCAAAGCCGCAGCGCCGAGCTCGGTCAGGAACAGCGCCACACCGACGCCTGGCTGGCCAGCCGTGCCGCGGCGATCACCGGAACCCCGGGTGGACAGCCCATACAGCAGGAGCTGGCGTTCGTCGCGCCCGCGGCGCCAGGCCCGGCGGCCCCGGCAGTCGCCTGGGTACGTCTCACCAACCCCGCGGAACGCCTGGCCGCATTCACCGCCGATGGCACCCAGCCGCGTCGCGAGCGCACCGAGGCCGAGACCGTCCTCCGCCTCTACCGCAAACGCACCGCGGATTTGGCGGCCCGCCTCGACTTCCGCGTTCCCGAGATCATCCCGCTGGGCCTGCTGATGCTCGTCCCGGAGTCCGCGCCCCTCCCGGAAAGGAGGCCCTGACCATGGCGCTGGACTTCCTGAGGTCAGCGGCATTCTACGGCCCGGCGTTCCCGGAGCCGTTCGTCCGCTTTGAACTGGAGCGCGAGCTGGCCGGGATGAAGCTCCTGCCCCGTCTGGCGGGTGACGATGGCCGGCGCCTGCAGGAGGTGTGGGAGAGCTACCGCCGCTCGCTGCGGGCGCTGGTAGCTCAGGGCGGTCCCGTTCGTGTCGCTAACCACGTCCTTGAGCCGCTGGTATCCCGCCTTGGCTATACCGCCATCGCGGCGGCGGAGGACATCCAGACGCGCGAGGGCCTCGAGCCCGGAGGGCACATCCTGACCGGCGCCGACGGCGCCCGCCTGCGCGCCTGGGCCGCCGCTCTGGGCGAGGATCTCGATGCCCCCGTGCGGCGGGGGCGCGCTTTCCGCTTCAGCCATGCCCAGATCGCCCGGCGCGTCCTTCAGGCGGCCGGCGAACGTCTCGGCATCCTGACCAACGGCGTCGAGTTCCGCATCGTCATTTCCGACCCGGCCCGCACCGACTCGTGGATCGAGATCCCGATCGAGTCGGCCTGGAAACGCAGCCGCGAGGCCCCCGAGTCGTACGTGCTTCTCCTGGCCCTGGCCTCCCCCGCAGGCGTGAGAGCCATCCCCGACCTCATCGAGACGGCCCGCCTGCGCCAGACCGGCGTCACCCGCGAGCTGCGCCGGCAGGCCCGCGAGGCGGTCGAGCTCTTTGTCCAGGATCTCCTCGACCACCCTGCCAACCGCGCCGTCCTCGCCGCGCAGACAGATCACGAGGCCCTGGCCAGACAGCTCTGGCACGAGGGCCTGCTCAACGTTTTCCGGCTGCTCTTCATCCTCAAACTCGAGGCGACGGACGATCCGGCACGGGCCTTCAGCTTCGCCTCGACCAGCCTCTGGCGCCACAGCTTCTCGCCCAGCCTGGCACTGGCGCCGTATGTCCGCGCCGTGCTCGACCAGGGCCAGGAAACCGGCCGCCTGCTCGAGGACGGCCTGCGGCTCCTGTTTCGTATGTTCACGACCGGCCTGGAGTGCACCGAGCTGCGGGTAAAGCCCCTCGGGGGTGCCCTGTTCGGCGAACAGGCGACGCCGCTCCTGGCCCAACTGCAGTGGGGCGAGCGTGCCGTCGCGCACCTGCTCGACCGCCTGCTGTGGACCATCCGCGACCGCTCCAGCCAGGCGCGCGAGCGCGTCCACTACGGCCCGCTGAGCGTCGGCGACCTGGGCCGTGTCTACGAGTCCCTCATCGAACTCGAACCCGGCCTCGCCGCTGAACCGATGTGCCGCCTGCGCCGCCGCAAGCTGGAAGTGGTCGTGCCGCTGGCGCAGGGCGAGCGGTACCGGACGGAGAGCGGTGGCGCCGCCCCCGAGCCCCCGCCGGGGCGACTCGTCTCCCCGGACCCCTCGTCTCTGGGCTTGCCGACTCCGGCCGCGCTCAGCGCGCAGCCCGATTCGGCAAGCCGTGGGTCGTCCGCTGACGCGGAGGGGGGCGTTGTGCCTGGTGGCCCGTCCGATCCGTCTGATCCGTCCGATCTGACCGATTCGTCGGATGACTCCGAGGACTCCGAGGACGACACCCCCGCCCGCGGCAGGAAGACCCCGATCGACTGGATCGAGGAAATCCCCGCCGGACGTTTCTACCTGCGCGTCGGGCTCGGCCGCAAGGCCTCGGGATCATACTACACTCCAGACTCGTTCGTACGCTTTCTCGTTCAGGAGACCCTCGGCCCGCAGGTCGAGGCCCGCAGCCCCAAGGACGACCCGCGCCCCGCCGCCATTCTCGACATCAAGGTCCTCGACGACGCCATGGGCAGCGGCCACTTCCTCTTCGAGGCCTGCCGCTACCTCGGCGAAGCCCTCTACGAGGCCTGCCGCCTCTGCGACGAACTCGCCTTGGAGTACGAGCACCAGGCCGTACTGGAGGAGAAGAGAACGGAGGCCCCGCCTCCGAACCTCCGCCGGAGGATCAGTGACCCTCCGGACCTCCCGTTACAGGGGCGCGAGGCGGGCGGCGCTTCCACGCTACAAATGACGGCCCAGGCCATGTCGGCTGCGCCGCTGCCTTGCGCCCCCATGAACGAGGGGACCGGGGAGTCCGCGACGCCCCGGCAGGGGTCCGGGGACAGCGTCCCCGCTGCCTCTTCACGCGAAGCCTCGGCCACCGTTCCGGGCGATGGGGCTTCCGCGGCAGCGGGAGACACAACGCCCGGAACCAGCTCCGGGGGGTCCGGGGGAACGAGTTCCCCCGGCAGGGGCCTCCGGGGCGGCGCCCCCGCTCTTTCCGCCGACGCACTCCGCGCCCGCGCCGAGGAGCTGCGCGCCCGCATTCAGGCCCTGCCCGATCCCGAGGACGAGCTGCTGGCCTACCTGCCCAGCCGTGCCCCCGAGGATGGCGAGACCGCGCTCTCGGCGGCCAAGGCCCGGGCCATCTGCCGGCGGCTGGTGGCGGTGCACTGCCTCTACGGCGTCGACCTCAACCCGCTGGCCGTCGAGCTGGCCAAGCTCTCTCTCTGGATCGAGACCCATGCCGAGGGCATGCCCCTGACCTTCCTCGACCACCGCCTCGTCGCCGGCAACTCCCTCACGGGGCCCTTCTTCGAGCACCTCCTGACCATGCCCGGCACGCAGACGCCTCTTCCCGCCAACGAGTTGTACACAACCGGTCTGCAGGAGAGGCTCTCACAGTTGCTTCAGGACGCCCTGCGCGAGGTGCGCGAGCTGGAGGCCTCCGTCGGGGTGAATCTCGGCGAACTGCAGGCCAAGCAGCACGCCAAGGACCGCCTCGACGAACGCCTCGCGCCGCTCCGGCTGCTGGCCGCCGCCTGGGCCGGCGGCGTCATGCTCGGAACGCCCGCCTGCGATGACGAGGCCTACGCCCAGTTGGTGAAGGCGGTGGTGGAGGGCGGAGACCGTGGGGACTCCACCCCCGCACCGTCGGCCGGGGCGACTCGCCTCCCCGGACCGCCCAGCCTGGCTGAGGCATCCGCACCCGCTGTCACGCCCGCGGATGCCGCAACGGTGGCGACGGGCTCCACCGGAGAGGCCCACGGGCGCACCGACGCACCGACGCACGTTCCCCTCGCCGCCCTCCTCGCCGCCAACCCGCGCCTGCAGGCCATGATCGACAAGGGCCGCAACGCGGTCCCCTTCGACCTCACCTTCCCCGAGGTCTTCTGGCGCACGGGCGACCCCGCCGCGCGCTCGGGCTTCGATGCCGTGCTCGGCAATCCGCCGTGGGATGCCATCCAGTTCAAGTCCAAAGAGTTCTTCGCCACGTTCGACATCAGCATCCTCGACGCCCCGACCAAGCGCGAGCGCGAGGCCATCGAGAGACGGCTCACCGCCGGCCCAGCCTGCGGGCCGCTGTTCGAACGCTACAAGGAGGAGTTCGAGGAGACCAAGCGCAGCATCGACCAGCTCTATGCCTTCCAGAAGGTCTTCATCGATGGCGATCTCTGCGGCCGCCAGCTCGACGCCTTCCGGGTCTTCATGGAGCGCAACGCTCAGATGCTGGGGCATGGCGGCCTGACCGGGGCGGTGGTGCCCTCGGCCTTCCACGCCAACGAGGGCGCCACCGGCGTCCGCCGACTGTACCTGGAACAGATGGCCCTGCGCTGCTGCTACTCCTTCGAGAACCGGAGGAAGCTCTTCGACATCGACTCGCGTTTCAAGTTCGCCCTCGTGGTGGCCGCAAAGCCCCTCACCCCTCGACCCTCGACGCCCGACACGCACTCGTTCCCCTGCGCCTTCTACCTGCACGACGACGAGTGGCTCTTCGGCGGCGGCAACGCCGCCCGGCCCACATACTCGCTTGCATTCGTGCGCCGGACTGGTGGAGAGTACCTGTCACTCCTTGATGCCCGCACCAACACCGAC
>JAAYZO010000645.1 GCA_012514865.1 Lentisphaerota bacterium
CGACGCGGACCGGCACGACGGCGGCGAGGGGGTTGCCGTCGGGGTCCACGACGCTGGCGCGCGCCGCAACGGCGCGGTCGGCCGGCCGCCGCTGGGCGACCGCGAGGCGGACGTCTGCCAAGGGGCGCGAGGTCACCATGTACACCCGGCCTTCGCCCGGACCCAGAGACGCCTCCCACTCCACCCCCGTGGCCGTGGCCCTGACCGCGACCGCACGGCTGTCCAGGAGGTCGTACACCGACGCCGCGGGACGGCGGATCGACAGCGTGGCCTGGTGTGGCAGGCCCTTCTCCATCACCAGGCGGTGGTGGCCCACGTAGTCGCCATAGGTGCGCTTGTCGTTGACCGCGAAGAGGTACTCGGCGTCGCCGTACTGGCGCCTCCGGACGATCATATCCGGATCCGACGAGTCCGCCTGCCAGGCCAGCACCGGGGCGAGCTCCTGCCGGAGCTGCTCGCCGAGGGCCTGCAGGCTCGCCTTCCTGAGGTCAGGCGCGCCCGCGGCCTTGGGCTGGCTCATCAGGATGTCCGGGGTGATGGCCTTGGCCAGACGGGAGTCGGCCACCACCACGCCGCCCTCGCGCTGAAAGGCCAGAATGCGGTCACAGACGCCCCTGGGCAGCACCGGGCAGTCGGGCAGAACCAGCACGCGAAGGCCGTCCAGGCCGTCACGCAGGATGGCCTCCTCGTAGAGCACGCGCGGCTGGAGCCGGGCCCACTGCAGCGCCAGGTACACATCCGCCATCCAGCCGTTGCCCCAACCCCACGTCGCCGTGGTGCCGAAGACAGTCGAGGTGAAACTCTGCAGGACGGCGACCTCGGCCAGGGGATCCGGGATCTGCAGCAGCGCCGGCCCCAGGGGAGCCACTACCGCGTGGGTCACCTCGGCCAGGGCCTGGCGCGTCTCGGGGTTGGTATAGCGGTAGCTGTGGGTGTGGTTGGGGTCGCCCATCCCAAGCGAGTGCGAGCCGTGAACCATGATCCCCTGCACCGGCCGGGACAGCTTCAGCCAAAACGCCTCGCGGAGGTGGTCGGGAGCGATGGTGATGAACTTGGCCTCGGGTTCGGAACGCTCCCAGGCGGCGCGGTCGTCGTCCTTCTCGGGGAGGTTCGGCGCCGTCTGGTCGCGGTACCAGATCGCCTGAGTCATCTTCATCACACGCTGGCCGGGACGGCCCGCGGCCATCGCGAACAGCTCGTCGGTGGCCAGGCCCATGCGCGGCGGGTCCGGGTAGGTGTACGTCCACTGCGACAGGACGTCCACCTCGCCGCCGCTGCCCCACACCGGCGGGCAGCGCGTGGCCGGGTCGAAGAAGGTCCAGAAGCCCTCATGCGCGCCGGCCTTCAGCCCGCGGTGGACCTGTGAGTGCAGCGCGTTCCAGCCGTCGCCCCGGCTCCAGAACCAGCGGTAGAAGCTGGCGATGGGGTGATCGTCGGCAACGATGCCGTCGAACGGCACGAACTCGCGGCGACGCCGCGTCGGCACGCCGCCGCGATCCACCGCGTCGGTCGGGATGTCGCGGCCGGCGTCAGCCCGGTACGCCTCCAGGTCGTGCGGGTGGAAGCACAGGCCGGAGCCGTCGCGGTACTCGGTGTGGATCATGGCGCCATCCAGTGCCGGGTGCTGGCCGAAGACCTGGCTGATGGACTCGCCCACGTCGTAGCAGAAGCGCTGGATCTCCGGGAAGTTCCCGCAGGGGTTGCTTCGCCCGTACGGCTCGCCGCTGCGGTTGACACGCTGGAACCGCGCCTGGCGCGCCTCGGCGTCCGGGCCGCCCTGCATGACCCAGCGCGCCGGCGACAGGCTGATGACGTAGCGCAGGCCCTCCGCCAGCATCCCGTCCATCTGCGCCAGGGTCGGGTCCGGCGTCACCGACGGCACGACCGGCTTCTCCGCCTCCCAGATGCGGGGGAAGTTGGCCACGTCGGTCTCACGAAGCATGGTGTGGGTGAAGCCCATGGCCTTCAGCGACGCGACATCCGTCACCTTGTAGGACATCTCCGGGATGCCCCACATGACGACCGGCAGGACATGCGGCAGCGGCCGCGCCACGATCGTGACCCGGCCCTCGGCCTCGAGCGTCACAGGCGTGCCCCCAGACTGGCCCTCCAGACGCGCTTTGAGGGCATACAACCCCGGCTTCAAGGCCGTATCCACCGGGATGCGCACGCGGGCCCGACCCCCCGACGCCACGTCCGGCACGCGCGGCTCGCCCGCCATGGGAGACCCGTCAAGACTGGCTGACACACGCAGGCCCTGAAGCGGCTGGCCGAGGTTGTTGACCACCGCCAGCGTGACCGCGGCGTCGGCTTCCAGGCGCTGGAACACGGTCCGTCCGCCGGCCACCGCCAGAGACGCCCCCGCCGCCGCACCTGCCGCCGGCGCTCCGGTCGCCGCCCCCGCCGCCGGCGGCGCGGCCGCCACGGCCGGCATCCACGCCGGCGCGCCCTCGATCAGGCGGACCTGATCGATATACCCCGGGAAGCCCGTGTGGGTGCTGCCCACGCGGCCGCCGATGACGAGGGGATGCGGACCCGGCGCCACCGGACCGGCGCCCTCGCGGCGCGTCTGGCCCGCCCGGCGGCCGTTGACGAAGAACCGGCCCAGGCCGGCGCCGTCGTAGGCAAAGGCGAGGTGGGTCCACTCACCGGTCGGAAGCGCGACGGCCGCGGAGGGGTAGTGCGACGCGGCGTCGCCGTGGCCGATGTAGGCGTCCATCATGAAACGCCCGCCGCTGGCCGGCCGCAACGCGATCTGGTAGTCCTTGTTGGCGCGCGGGTCGCCATCACGGCGGTAGTACTGCTTGTCCAGGAGCATGAAGCTCTTGCCCGCGGCCAGCTCCGGCTTGGGCCGAATCCACATCTCGACGGTGAAGGCGCCCTTCGGTGTCAGCGCCGGGTGGTTCTTCGCTGTGGCCCCGCAGGGCGTGTCCTTGTCATCGGAGTCGAAGGACTCCAGGCAGGCGCCGAAGAGGCCATCCGGGGCGAACCGGCTGGCGCCGCGCAAGGTCAGCGTGTGGCCCCGGCCGGAGTGGTCCGCCGCCTCGGCGCCGGGCTGGAACTGCCACAGCGCCATGACGTGCGCGCCGGTGGCCTCGGCGCCGCTGTACAGCGTCTTCCACGGCGCCTCCGCGCCTGCGGCCGAACCGCACCATACCGCCAGCACCAGCGCCATGGTCCAGATCTGCTTCATCGTGGTCATCTCTTCCCTTGCTCCCAAGCACCACGGCGCCGGCCCGCGCCAACCGCGCCGGCCATCCGCCGGCCACGCCTCAACGCTTCAGACCCAACGCCTCGATGCGGACCGGCCGCCAGATGCCACCCGCCGCCAACGAGTTCAGGACCCGGACCGTGATCTGGTTGGGCTCGCCCCAGCGCAGTTCACGCGTCACGTCCACCCGGAACGGCTGGTTCCAGCCCTCGGGGCCGATGTCCTGCCCGCCGACATACACGCCGTTGACCCACACCCAGGCGCACTCATCCACGCCGCCAAAGACCATCTCCGCGGCCAGATGCTCGGGCCGTGCCGGCAGGTCGATGGTCCGGCGGTACCAGCCCACGCCAGTGTAGCCCGCCATCCACGCCGTCTCGATCTGGATGTCGCTCCAGCGGGCGTCGTCATAGGCCGGCTCGAACCACGTCTGCATATGGCCCTCGCCGGCCGGGTCCACGCGGAAGCGCCAGCCTTCCCGCGGCAGCGGGATCGTGGCAGCCACGACGATCGACGCGACGTGGTCCACCATGTCCGGACGCTGGCGCAGGAGGACCGTGTCGCGAGCCGGCGGATGGAAGGCCCCCGCGGCCGGGGCCAGCGCCGCCAGTGCCGTGAGGGCGAGTGCCTGAATCTCAGGCGAGGCGTCATTCTCCACCCGGCGCAGCAGCGCCACGACCTCTTCGGACGACGGCGAGACCTCGACCAGCCACTGCACCGCAGCTTCGCGCACCAGAGGGTCGGCGTCGGCAATGCCGCGGGCCATCCGGGCGACGGCGCCGGGCGATGGATCGCCCGCCAGCGCCAGGAGCGCGGCACGACGGACTACCGGGTCACGGTTGTCCAGCGCCGCCTCGAGCACGCCCTGCGCTCCGCCGTCCATCCGAGCCAGGGCCTGCACCGCGGCCCGGCGCACCAGGTCACTGGGGTCCTCCAACGCCGCCTGGAGGACCGGAAGGCCCTCGGCCCCCCGCGCCGCCGCCTGCCCGACCTGCGCCCGGCGCTCGGCCACACCCGGCCGATCAGCATCGGCCGCATCCGTGCACAGAGCCACGGCCAGAATGCCGGCCAGAGCCCATCGCGTTCTGATCATCGCAGGCCTCCCGCGTTGTCATCCGTGGCGCAACCACGACAGCTCAGTCCCCGGCGCCCGGCAAGCAGGTCCACGGCGCCGTCCTGAGGACTCCCGGGCGCCAACAGCAGCCCGGGAGGTGAACCGACCCATCGGCGGCAGCACCACCCAACACTCTAGCCGACGAATGCGAGTCTGCACGCCCGCGCCCGGCCGAGACAAGCGGAACCGCGTCGTCGCCGCGGCAGGGCGGGCGGACAAGTCGGAAAAGTCGGACGAGTCAGGCGGGGCGGCGGGGCGGGCGGGTCCCCGCCGCCGATGCGCTCCGGCCTTCGCGTTGGTCATGGCGCCCGGGGGTGTATGGTATGGCGCCCGACGGGGCCACGTCGCACGTCACCGCGGATGCCAGACGAGGAGATGCGTTTCCATGAGCCTGCCGGAAGTCACGACGGTCTGCTTTCCCGAGAGTGGCCCTGCCAACACCGACGCCACCCTGGCGCTGGGCCTGCAGCGCGCCCTGACCCTCGGCCTGAAGGACGTGGTGGTCGCCTCG
>JAAYZO010000070.1 GCA_012514865.1 Lentisphaerota bacterium
CGCCTCCCTCGTCCTCGCCTCCCTCGTCCTCGCCTCCCTCGTCCTCGCCTCCCTCCTCCTCGCCTCCCTCCTCCTCGCCTCCCTCGTCCTCGCCTCCCTCGTCCTCGCCTCCCTCGTCCTCGCCTGCGGTCAGGTGAAGCTGGTGCAGAGACTGGCGCGCTGGCGGTGCGACTCCATGGCCAGGCGGACGAGTTCGCCGACCAGCTCGGTATAGGTCAGCCCGCTGCACTGCCAGAGTCGGGGGTACATGCTGATCCGCGTGAATCCCGGGATTGTGTTCAGCTCGTTGACCGCCAGGCTGCCGTCCGGCATCAGGAAGAAGTCGACCCGCGCCAGGCCGCTGCAGCCCATCGCCTGGAAGGCCGCGACGGCCATCGCCTGCACCCGCTGCGTCGTCTCTGCCGGGAGGTCCGCCGGGGCGTACAGCGCCGCGCCCTGGTCATCGAGGTACTTGGCCGCGTACGAGTAGAACTCATGGCGCGGCACCACCTCGCCCGGCAGCGAGGCGCGCGGCGCGTCGTTGCCGAGCACGGCACACTCGATCTCGCGACCGCGCAGGCACTGCTCCACGAGCACCTTGTCGTCGTAGCGGAAGGCCTCCGTCAAGGCCGGCGCCAACTCGGCCGGGGTCTTGACCTTGACGACCCCGACCGAGGAACCCAGCCGGGCCGGCTTGACGAACAGCGGCCAGCCGAACTCGCGGCCGAGCGCCTCGGCCGTCGGCCAGGACGCGCCGCGGGTGACCACCACGCCCGGTGCCACCGGAATGCCGGCCGCCTGCAGGAGCCGCTTGGTGATGGCCTTGTCCATGCTGTTGGCGCTGCTGGCCGTGTCACAGCCGACACAGGGCACGCCCATCAGGGCCAGGAAGCCCTGGATGGTGCCGTCTTCGCCATAGGCCCCATGCAGGACCGGGAAGGCGACATCGACGGGCCAGGCGGGGCTGCCGTCGAGGGGCACCATCCAGCCGCGGCCCTCGCGGCAGCACAGCGTCACCGGCCGGCCGCCCGGGGCCAGGGCAATGCGGGTGGGGTCATCGCGGTGCCTGACGAAGTCATCGCTGGGGAGCTGGCGCCAGGCGCCGTCCTTGTCGATACCGACGACGGCCAGGTCGAAGGCCTTCCGGTCGACGGCAGCCACGACATTGAGTGCGGACTGCAGCGCGACCTCGTGTTCGGGCGAGCGCCCGCCGGAGATCACCAGAAGATGGCATAGGGACATCGTCATCACCTCGACTGACCGGCCGCCTGCAGGGCGACGCCACAGAATCCACGCGACGCACAGGCCGCGATGAAGGCCTCGAAGAGCGCCCGACTCGCCGGCGCCTCGGGGTTGCGCTCGGGATGCCACTGCACGCCGAGCAGGAAGCGCTCCGGATCGGCGCCCTCGACGGCCTCGACCAGGCCGTCGGGGGCGCGCGCCGACACCACCAGGCCGGCGCCGACGCGATCCACCGCCTGGTGGTGCCGCGTCGTCACCTCGATGACACCGGCCGACACGATGGCGGCCAGGCGCGAGCCCGGCTCGACCGACACCGCGTGCAGGCGGTCGCCGGTCTCGGGGGCGCGATGCTCGATC
>JAAYZO010000646.1 GCA_012514865.1 Lentisphaerota bacterium
TACCCTCGTCGCCACCTTCGGCAACCGGGTGTTCCGCATCGAGACACCGCAACCCTGACCGACCGGCCCGTCACTGGCGGCGATCGGCCGGCGCGGACCGCCCGGCCGATCACGCCCGGCGACAGCCGCCGCTGCAGCCCGGTCACCGCAGCGGCAGGCAGGTCGCGCGAGCCGAGCGCTCGCCCCGGCGCCGGCCGAGTAGGTCCGCGGCGCCGTCCGTGGACCTCCCGGGCGCCATCGGCGCCCGGGGGAGCGCCACTCGGCTCGTGGCGCCCACCTCCGCCCCGCCGGCGCACAGGGGCGCCGAATATGGCAGAGCGAAACATCGCAGGCGGTGCCTCCTGCGGTCTTCCGGTCCGGCGCCCTGAAAGGGCATCATTCGTCAGCCCAGGGCAACGCCCTGGGAAATGGACCGTTTCGCATGGCAGGCTGAAGGTCTGCGACAAGACGACGCACGCCACGACGCGAGGTTTCCTACGAGCCCGGTCACCGGGCAGAACGCCGGATGGAACACGCCAAGACATCGCTCGCCACCGGCGTGGAGCGCGAGTGTCCACAGACGCGAAGGCGTCCACGAGCCCCGGAGGCGCCGACAGCACCACACCGCGATCGCCCCTGCAAACGCGCTCAGTGCTGCTGACGCTGATCGCGGACGCGAACCGCCTTGCCCTCGCTCTTCGGCAGCTTGCCGGGCTCGAGGAGCTTCACCTGCGGGGTGACCAGGACCTCGTCACGGACCGCCGTCGCGATGCGCCGACGCAGCTTCTCCAGGGCGTTGAAGTCGTCGTTGAAGCCCTCCGGCCGCAGCTCGACCTCGAGGTGCATCTCGTCGTTGCCGTCGAGGCTGTCGAGGACGATCAGGTAGTCCTGTCCGAGTTCGGCGAAGCGCATGAGGACGCGCTCGACCTGGATGGGGAAGACGTTGCAGCCCTTGATGATGAACATGTCGTCGCTGCGGCCGGTGATGCGGTCGATCAGGCGGTGGGTGCGACCGCAGGGGCAGTCGACCGGCAGGAACCGCGTGAGGTCGCGGGTGCGGTAGCGCAGGATGGGCATGGCCTGGCGGTCGAGGGTGGTAAGGACCAGCTCGCCGCGCTGGCCGACCGGGACCGGCTCGAGCGTGTCAGGGTCGACGATCTCGGGGATGAAGGCGTCCTCCCACAGGTGCAGGCCGGCCTGGTGCTCGCACTCGAAGGCCACGCCGGGTCCGTTCATCTCGCTGAGGCCGTAGGAGTTGAACGCCTTCACGCCGAACATCGCCTCGATGCGCCGGCGCGTCTCCTCGGAGTGCGGCTCGGCGCCGATCACCAGGATGCGCAGGCAGGTGTCGCGCTTCGGGTCGAGGCCCATCTCGGTGAAGACCTCACGCAGGCGGCCCAGGTAGCTCGGGATGGCGTGCACCGCCGTCGTCCCGAAGTCCTGCATGAGCTTGATCTGGCGGCGGGTGTTGCCCGCGCCGGCCGGGATGGTCAGGGCGCCGAGGCGCTCGGCGCCGTACTGAAAGCCCAGGCCGCCGGTGAAGAGGCCGTAGCCGCAGATGTTCTGAAAGACGTCCGTATCACGCACCCCGGCCGCGAAGAGGCTGCGGGCAACGAGGTTGGCCCACGAGGCCAGGTCGTGGGCGTTGTGGAAGATGACGGTCGGGTTGCCCGTGGTGCCGCTGGAGCAGTGCAGGCGCACCAGCTCGCGCGGCGGCACGGTCAGCAGGCCGTAGGGGTAATGCGTGCGCAGGTCTTCCTTGGTGGTGAACGGCAGGCGCTGGAGGTCCGCGATCGAGGTGATCGCGTCGGCCGTCAGGCCGCGCTCGGCCAGGCGCTCACGGTAGAACGGCGACTGCAGACAGCGCGATACGACCGAGCGCAGACGCTGCACCTGCAGCGCCTCCAGGTCGGCGCGTTTCATGCCCTCAAGACTCGGTTCCCAGTACATGGTGTCGTCTGATTCTCCTGATCACGGCCAGGCCGGCACGGCGCGGCAGGCGGCCCGCCGCTGTGCTGGCCGCGTGTCGTTCATGAGTAGCCGTCGAAGAAGCGCTGACGGGTCGGATGGCGCAGCTTCTTGAGGGCCTTGAACTCGATCTGGCGGATGCGTTCGCTGGAGAGATGAAAGCGCCGTCCGATGCTCTCGAAGGTCTGCGGCTCGTCGTCCTCGAGACCGAAGCGCAGGGCCAGGACCTCGCGCTCGCGCTCCTCGAGCGTGTCCAGGGCTTCGCCGATGGACTCGCGCAGGAGCTTCTGGGCCGTCTGGAACTCCGGCGCGTGCTCCTCGATATCGGCGACGAAGTCAATCATTTCGGTATCGCTGTCGGCGCGGGCCGTGCTCTGCAGCGAGAGCATCTGCTGCGACATCTTGCGCAGGGCCCGCACGCGCGCCGCGGGGACGCCGAGGCGCAGAGCGACCTCCTCCGGCAGCGGCGGCCGGCCAAACTCCTGCAGGAGGCCCTCCTCAGCCGCGGCAATCTGGCTGAGTTCACGGAGGATGTTCGACGGAATCCGTATGGTGCGGCCCTGCCGCGACAGCGCCCGCGTGACCGCCTGGCGAATCCAGTAGCTGGCGTAGGTGCTGAAACGATGCCCCCGCTCGACCTCGAACTTCTCCACCGCACGCATCAGGCCGATGTTGCCCTCCTGGATCAGGTCCATGAAGGGCACTCCGATAAGGCTGTAGCGTCGCGCGATGCTGACCACGAGGCGGAGGTTGCTCTCGACCATGGTCCGTCGGGCGCTCTCCTGGGCCTCCTGGTGCTGCCGCAGGCGCTTGAGGAGGTCCTCGCGATGGGCCTCGGAACCGGCCGGCACCGCGGCCCGCCCCTCGAGCAGGCGTTTCAGGCATTCATCGAAGAACTCATCGCGCAGGGGCAGGCGCTGCAGGACCCGATGGAACGACGACCGCAGCAGCTCGAGGCGGCCCTCGTTCTCGTCGGCGCCGGCGTCGGGCATCTGCCGCATCTGCTGTTCGATGCGTTCGGCCGAGGCCAGGACCGCGTGGATCTGCCGCAGCATCTCGCCCGGGTCCTCGTAGGCACCCGCGTCGATGAGATGTGTCAGGCGGCTGCGGCCGGCGCCGCCGGCCAGCTCGCCCAGCACCGATACCAGCAACGACGGGGCGCTGCAGAGGAGCCGCTGCACCGCGTCACGCGACTCCTCATACTGACGGGCAAAGAAGACCTCCTCAACCGGCGTCAGGCGCGGGATGCTGCCGACCCGACGGAGGTAGGCGCGGATCGCGTCCTCGCCACCCTCGCTGGCACTCGCCGGCAACGGCAGGTCGCCGCCGGACTCGCCGTCGTCGTCCGCCTCTTGCTCTTGGACATCCCAGCCGGCCACACTCAGAACTCCTCAACGACACGGACGCAGGCCTGACCCCGATGCAGTCGAGTCAGGCCCTCCCGAAGACCGACCCTGGAAGCCGGGCGAACCCCCGGAGCTGCACCGGTCAGGCGTCGGCAGGTGCGCCGGACAACCTAGAGCACGGTTCGCAAAATGCCAGTTCGGCCGGCGGCCCGGGTTTCCGCAGGGCGGCCACAGGGCCCCGTCAGAGGCCGTCCAAGGACTGCAGGAACGGCGACGGGGGCACGCGCCCCGCCCGCCCCCCCGGGAACCGCGGACCCACGGGCCACGCACCCGGAAGGGAGTGCCGGAACCGGACTCCGGCGCGGCCGCGACACGACGCCGTCGCGGCGCCTCAGGGGACCGCGGCGGGCAGGCGCTGGCTCCAGTCGAGGCGCCGGGCGTCGAAGGCGCACTCCAGCCGCGGCACCGCGTCGAGGAAGGCGTCGTCAACACCGGGGTCGAAGACCCAGGTGGCCGTGCTGCGGCTGTGCCGCGGCGCGGTGGTACTCGTGATGCTCCCCGGGACACGCAGGTCCAGCCGCAGGACCAGGTCCTGCGTCAGCGCCCGCAGCGCCCGCGGGTCCAGTCCGCCGGCCGGTCCGGTCGGCCGGGGCAGGTCGGCCCAGAGCCGCACGCTGCCATCGTCCAGGCGGTCGCAGCGCAGGGGCCCGAGGAGGCCGCTGTTCAGGGCGGCCGGGCCATACTCGGCGAAGAGGATCAGCTCGACGTGGTGGCGCCCGCCGGCCTGGTAGCGCCGGTAGCGCTGCACGGTCACGCCCGTGGCCGCGAAGTGCTCACGCACGGCCTCCTCGTTGGCAAACCACGCCGGCGTCTCGGCCGGGCGGCCCTGCCACTGCTGGATGACCCGCGCGCCGGTGGCCAGGAGCGCCTCGCTGTCAGCCGCCACCGAGTAGTGGCAGGTGACCGCCAGCGAGCCGTCGCCGTTGAGCAGCACGGTCTGTTCGAGCTGGATACAGCCGACCGCGATCAGCGCGATGACCACGACCGGCGCCAGGCGGGCGATGGGGCCCATGGAGCCACTGAGCATTGACGGTGTCCTGTCTTCCGACTATCCTAACCTGGATTATTCGCGAAGCGCGGGTGCTTCGCTCACAATCCACGTGCGCCGCCCTATAGTGTGGCGCAAGTTTCGACGCGCGTCGCGGTGCGCCGCTTGCTCAAGGTTAGCCCTGAGCAAGAGGCCGCAAGTGCCTCGCGTCGAAGCCCGAAGGGTGACCTGTTCAAGAGCCGCCGTGCGGCGCGTGAATAGGTCAGGCTAA
>JAAYZO010000647.1 GCA_012514865.1 Lentisphaerota bacterium
CTCGACGCCGACGGCCGCATCGTCCAGGGGGCCGGGGACATCGAGGCCCAGACCGGGCGCGAGGACTGGCTGGGGGCGGCGCTTCAGGACCTGCTGGGCGAACAGATCGCCGAAGCCGCCAGGGCCGACGACCGGCCGCAGGGGCTGACCTACCTCGGCCGCTGGCGGTCCGCCGATGGCGGCTGGCGCGACGTCACCACCCACCGCTCGGGCGACCTGCGCATCGTCGAGGTCGAGGCCAGTGCCGACGCGCCTGAAGCGGGCATCGACCTGCTGTCGCGGCTGGACCAGACGGCGGCGGCCTTCGAGCGCGCCGCCGACCTCAAGGCGCTGGCGGCCCTGGCGGCCGACGAGGTCCGCGCCCTGACCGGCTTCGACCGGGTGATGATCTACCGGTTCCTCGAAGACGAGGCCGGTTGCGTCCTGGCGGAGTCGCGGACGCCGCAGATGCCGTCGTTCCTCAACCACCACTTCCCCGCCTCGGACATTCCGAAACAGGCCCGCGCGCTCTATGTGCGCAACGTGGTGCGGGTGATCCCCGACGTCGGCTACACGCCCCAGCCGCTGCGTCCGGCGCGCGACGGGCCGCCTCTTGACCTCAGCGACAGCGTGCTGCGCAGCGTCTCGCCGGTGCACCTGCAGTACATGCGCAACATGCAGGTCGGGGCCTCGGCCTCGATCTCGATCGTCGCCGACGGCGTGCTGTGGGGCCTGATCGCCTGTCACCATTCGACACCGCGCCTGATGACCCACGAGGTGCGCATCGCGGCCGCCGCCCTGGCGCGCAATCTGGCCCGCCAAATCCGGACCAAGGATGAGGCCGACGTCTACCGCGAGCGCGTGCGCCTGCGCGGGCTCGAGGACGAACTGCTGGCGCGCATCCCGCTGGAGGAGCCGCTGGAGGCCTCCCTGGCCGCCAATCTCAAGTCGACCATGAACCTGGTCCAGGCCACCGGCGCCGCGGTCGTGCGCGGCGACAAGATCAGCACCTGCGGCGTCTGCCCGCCGCGCGAGGCGATCCGGTCGATGGCCGGCTGGCTGGCGAAGACCGCCCAGGGCCGCGTGGTCCGCAGCCACACCCTGTCGAGCCTGTATCCGCCGGCGGCCGACTGGACCCGCGAGGCCAGCGGCCTCATGGGCGTCGTGCTGGCGGTCGAGGACCCGTTCGTCGTGATGTGGTTCCGCGCCGAGACCGTCGAGGTCGTGCGCTGGGCCGGCGATCCGCACGCGGCGGTGAAGACCGGCCCGAGCGGCCGCCTGACGCCCCGCGCCTCGTTCGACGACTGGACCGAGACCGTCCGCGGCGCCTCCCGCCGCTGGTCGGGCCCAGAGGTCGAATCCGCCGGCCGGTTCCGCGACGCCCTGTTCGAACTGCGGGCCATGCGCCAGATGCGCTCGGTCAATCTGAGCCTGCAGGAAAGCGTGGCCGACAAGGACCTCAAGCTCGAGCACCAGGATTACCTACTTCGCGAGGTGAACCACCGGGTGCAGAACAGCCTCAGCCTGATCGCCAGCTTCCTCGCCCTGCAGGCGCGCGAGGCCGGCGACGGGGTCGACGCCGCCCAGGTCCTGCGCGAGGCCCAGCGGCGGGTGAAGGCCGTCTCCCTGGTGCACAGTCGGCTGTACCAGTCCGACCAGTTCGAGACCGTCGATCTGGGCCGCTACTTCGGCGAGCTGCTGCAGGACATGGCCGACTCCTCGGGGCCGCAGTGGGCGGCGCAGATGCAGTCCACCCTGGCCCCGATCGGCGTGCCGGCGCAGAAGGCGGTGACCTGGGGCCTGCTGCTGACCGAACTGATCATCAACGCCCAGAAATAC
>JAAYZO010000648.1 GCA_012514865.1 Lentisphaerota bacterium
ACGTGGAGAACCCCGATGGCCGGCTCAAGCCCGAGATGTTCGTCCGTGCCGCCGTCCATGCCAGCCTCGACGCCGCCGGTGAGGTGGCGCGACCCGACCTCGCCGGCAAGTGGCTCTGCAGCATGCATCCTGAGGTCGTCGCCACGGCGGCGGGCTCCTGCGAACGCTGCGGCATGCCCCTGCGGCGCGCCGAGGACCTCGGCCACACCACCGCCACACCTGCGGACGAGCTGCCCCTGGTGATACCCGCCAGCGCGCCCTTGCTCACCGGCCGACGGGCCCTGGTCTACGTCGCCAAGCCGGGCGAGGAGGGCGTCTTCTCAAGCCGCGAGGTCCGCCTCGGCCCGCGTGCCGGACCGTACTACGTGGTCCGCGAGGGCCTGGAGCCCGGCGAGAGGGTCGTGGTCGCGGGTAACTTCAAGATCGACAGCTCGCTGCAGCTCGAGGGCAAGCCCAGCATGATGGCCCTGCCGGCGGACGACGGCGCTGTGGGGGCCGGCGGCGCTGACGGCGACCTGTCGGCGGCGCTCGCGGCGGCACCCGTCGAGGTCCCGTCGGCGTTCCAGGTGCAGCTCCAGGCGGTGGTCGAGGCCCTCTTCACGGTCGGGTCGGCCCTGGCCGCAGACAGCCTCCCGGAGGCGGTGGCGGGCGCGGCCGCCATGGCGCGGGCCCTGTCCGCGGTCGACAGCGCCGCGCTGTCGGGGCCGGCACTGGCCGAGTGGCGTCGCCGTGAAGCCGGCCTGAACCAGGCGGTGGAATTCCTGGGCGCCGCCACCGCCATGGAGGAGGCCCGGCGACACTTCGAGGACGCTTCCAGAGTCACCGGCGTCCTGGTCAGTACCTTCGGACTGCCGCCGGGAAAGGTCATCTATCGGCTGCGCTGCCCGATGGCCTTCGACAACCGCGGCGCCGAGTGGCTGCAGCCCGATCGCGAGGTCCGCAATCCCTACTTCGGAGCGGCCATGCTCTCCTGCGGCGACGTCGCCGGAAGCCTCGGCCAGGCGTCGGATGGGCACGGCGGGGCAGGGGGGCACAGGCATGGCCAGGACCACTGATACCACCACGACGACGCCGCCCGCCGTCGCAGCGGCTCCCGCAACCGACGCCGCCGTGCCGCGCGCCGTTGCCGCCGACGCCGCCGCGCCGCGCGCCGCCGGTGCCACAGGCGCTCCGGACGGCGTGCCGGCACCGCCCGCGGCGGACGCTGCCGGCGCATCGACGGCGGCGCCCGGCACTGCCGACGGTGATGGCCCCGGCCAGCCTCCGCCGGCCGCCGCGGCCGGCCCTGGCGCTCCCGCGGGCGGCCGTGGCGCCGGCGCGGCGCCGTGGCCGCGACAGGAGCCGGTGACGATGGTCGACCGGCTGGTTCGTTTCTGCATCGACCAGAAACTGGTGGTCGTGCTGATCGTCCTCGGCGTCGTCGCCTGGGGCGTCATCGTGGCGCCCTTCGACTGGCGCCTTGGCGCCTTGCCGCGGCGGCCCGTGCCGGTGGATGCCATCCCCGACATCGGCGAGAACCAGCAGATTGTCTACAGCGCCTGGCCCGGACGCTCGCCCAAGGACGTCGACGACCAGGTCACCTACCCGCTGACTGTGGCGCTGCTCGGCATCCCCGACGTCAAGACCGTCCGCAGCCAGTCGATGTTCGGCTTCTCGATGATCTACGTCATCTTCGCGGAGGGCGTCCCCTTCGAGGACTCCCAGAACCGCATCATCGCACGCCTCAATGGACTCCCCGCCGGGACCCTGCCCACCGGCGTGTCGCCGGCGCTCGGGCCCTACGCCACCGCCCTCGGACAGGTCTTCTGGTACACCCTCGAGGGCCGCGACCCCGACGGCCGACCCGCCGGCGCCTGGGACCTGCGTGAGCTGCGCTCGGTCCAGGACTGGACCGTGCGCTACCACCTGCAGGCCGCCGAGGGCGTCGCCGAGGTCGCCTCCGTCGGCGGCTTCGTCCAGGAGTACCAGGTCGACGTCGACCCGGATGCCATGCGGGCCCATGGCGTCACACTCGATGAGGTCATCCAGGCGGTGCAGCGCTCGAACCTCGACGTCGGCGCCCGTCAGATCGAGATCAACCGCGTCGAGTACCTCATCCGCGCCCGGGGCTTCATCCAGCGCGTCGAGGATCTCGAGAACACCGTGGTCAAGGCCACCGCCAACGTGCCCATCCTGATCCGCCACGTCGCCCGCGTCGTCCTCGGACCCGCCATGCGCGAGGGCGCCCTCGACAAGGAGGGCAGCGAGGCCGTCGGCGGCGTGGTCGTCGTCCGACATGGCTACAACCCCCTCGCCGCCATCCACAACGTCAAGGCCCGCATCGCCGAGATCGCGCCGGCCCTGCCGATCAAGGCCGTCGTCGACTACGAGCGCACGACGCGTGCCGACCTGGAGGCCTTCGCCTCGCGCCATGGCTTTGCCGCCTACGACGCCGGCAGCCTCAACCAGACCGGCTGGACCGACTGGCTCAGCCGACACCCGCGGCCGGACTGGCCGGCCGGCGTGAGTACCAGCCAGATCGCGGTGGTGCCGTTCTACGACCGCACCGGGCTGATCCAGGAGACCCTCGGCACCCTCAACGCGGCGCTCCTGCAGCAGGTCCTCATCACCACCATCGTGGTTATCATCATGGCGACGCACCTCCGCAGTGCCGTGCTGATCAGCGCCGTCATGCCGCTGTCGGTCCTGATCTCCTTCATCGCCATGAAGTGGTTCCGCGTCGACGCCAACCTCGTCTCGCTCTCCGGCATCGCCATCGCCATCGGCACCATCGTCGACATGGGCATCGTCATGACCGACAACATCCGCCAGCATCTGGCGACGGCACCCCCCGGCGAGCCGGCCAGCGAGACCGTCTACCGTGCCGCCAGCGAGGTCGGCGGCGCCATCTTCACCGCCATCGCCACCACCGTCGTCGGATTCCTCCCGGTCTTCCTCATGACCGGCCCCGAGGGACGGCTCTTCCGGCCCCTGGCCTTCACCAAGACCTTCTGCCTGATCGCTTCGGTCATCGTCGCCCTGACGATCATACCCGCCGCGGCGGAGGTCCTCTTCGTCGGACGCCTGCGCACCCCTGGACGGCGCCGGGCGCTGTCCCTTCTGGCCGTCCTGGCCGGCCTGGCCATCGCCATCCTCTCGCCCTGGCGGCTGGTCGGCGCAGTCCTGGCCGCCGCCGGGCTGTACGGCCTCACCCAGGACCGCCTGCCAGCCTGGGCCCGCCGCGGCGCTCTGCTGGCCGGCAACCTGGCCGTCGTCCTCATCGTCGGGCTTGTGCTGACCCAGCAGTGGCTGCCGCTCGGACCCGAGAAGGGCCTGGCGCGCAACCTCGCTATGGTCGCCGGCCTCATCGGCTCCTTCCAGCTCCTGTACTACCTCCTGGAGCGCTTCTATGAACCGATGATGCGCGTCTTCCTGGCGCACAAGCTGCTCTTCCTCGCCGCACCGCTTGCTGTGACCCTCCTGGGCACCACCGCCTGGCTCGGCTTCGACCGGCTCTTCGGCGTCGTGCCGGCGGCCGCGGCCCGCCTCGGCGTCGCGCCGGAGGCCATCCGGCACTCGCGGCTATGGGTCGAGGGCAGCCACCGCCTCCCCGGACTGGGTAAGGAATTCATGCCGCCCCTCGACGAGGGCTCGTTCCTCTTCATGCCGACGACCATGCCCCATGCCTCGGTGGGCGAAGCCCTCGACGTCATCCACAAGCAGGACATGGCCCTGCGCGCCATCCCCGAGGTCGACGCCGTGGTCGGCAAGATCGGCCGCGCTGAGACCGCCCTCGATCCCGCCCCGATGAACATGATCGAGACCGTCATCACCTACAAACCCGAGTTCCTCACCGACCGCGATGGACGCCTCCGCACCTTCGCCTACGACACCGACCGCCAGGAGTTCCTGCGCCGCGATGGCGACCTCATCCCGGACCCCGCCGGACGGCCCTACCGGCAGTGGCGCCCCGAGATCCGCACGCCCGACGACATCTGGCGCGAGATCGTCCGGGTCACGCGACTGCCCGGCATCACCTCGGCACCCAAGCTGCAGCCGATCGCGGCACGCATCGTCATGCTCCAGAGCGGCATGAGGGCACCCTTCGGCGTCAAGGTCAAGGGCCCTGACCTGGAGAGCGTGGAACGCGCCGGCATGGCCATCGAGCGGGTCCTCAAGGAGGTCCCCCTCGTCGACCCCGCCACCGTCATCGCCGACCGCATCGTCGGCAAGCCCTACCTGGAGATCGACCTCGATCGCGACGCCGCGGCCCGCTATGGCCTGCAGATCGAGGCCATCCAGAGGGCCATCCAGACCGCCCTCGGCGGCGAGACCCTCACCACCACCGTCGAGGGCCGCGAGCGCTACCCCGTGCGCGTGCGCTACCTGCGCGAGCTGCGCGACCATCCCGAGACCCTGGAACGCATCCTCGTCCCGGCCATGGATGGCCAGCAGATACCCCTAACGCAACTGGCCAGCGTGCGCTATGTCCGCGGCCCCGAGGCCATCAAGCGCGAGGATACCTTCCTCATCGGCTACGTGCTCTTCGACGCCATCCCCGGTGCGGCCGAGGTCGACGTCGTCGAGAGCTGCCAGGAGGTCCTGCAGGACCGCATCGACCGCGCCGAGCTGGCCCTGCCGCCCGGGGTCACCTACCGCTTCGCCGGCAACTACGAGAACCAGATCCACGCCCAGCAGACCCTGGCGCTGATCCTGCCCCTGACCTTCTTCGCCATCTTCATGCTGATCTACTTCCAGTTCCGATCCGTGGTGGTGACCAGCCTGGTCTTCACCACCGTCTTCGTGTGCTGGGGCGCCGGCATGGCCATGATCTGGCTGTACGGCCAGCCGTGGTTCCTCGACGTCAGCGTCCTCGGCACCAACCTCCGCGACCTCTTCCAGGTCCGCCCCATCAACCTCAGTATCGCCATCTGGGTCGGCTTCCTGGCGCTGTTCGGGATCGCCTCGGATGACGCGGTCCTGGTCTGCACCTACCTGGAGCAGCGCTTCGCCGCCGTGAAGCCGGCCAG
>JAAYZO010000649.1 GCA_012514865.1 Lentisphaerota bacterium
CTGACGGTCTACCGAGAGCTGCGTCGCGAGGAAGACCTCGCCCATGCCGCCCTTGCCAAGGCGGCGGTCGAGACGGAAGCCGCCCAGGGTAGCGCCGCAGTCGACGCGTGACTCCGGCACCGCCACCATGCCCTGGCACTGCGGGCAATGCGCCTGGCGGCCGCTCGCGCTGGCGTCGGCCTCGATACGCGCCCCACAGGTCGGACACTCGAAGACGAACAGCATCGGCGGCCTTTCGCAAAGCAACCGCAACTGCCGCGGGAGACACTATACAGGTACCCCAGGCGACGGGGAGATTCAAGGCCATGGGGGTGGGGCGCAGGGCTGTCCGAGAGTCCGACTCTGGCATCCCCTCGGGGTGCGTGGTTCGTGCCTTCGCGTTTCCGGGAGTCACGCTCCGCGCGCCCCCCGGCTACGATCTGGCACCCTTTCGGGGTGGCCTGGCGAGCGCTGACGCGACCTTCGATCAGCCTGGGGTGTGGCGCGCCGCCGCCGCGGGTGCAGCGCGGCGGCGCATGCCGGGCGGCGCGAGGCCGAGCCGAGGCTCGCCGCCACCGGGGGGAGAGCACCACTCGGCTCGTGGCGCCCACTCGCGCTGGCGGGTGGAATGGTCGCTGGGGCGGCTCGCGGGCCGGCTCAGCCGCGCAGCTCGCGCATCGGCCACCAGAGGGGGTTCTTGCTCGAGACGTCGACGGTGTAGGGCGGGTCGTAGCGCGGGGCGCACTGGCCGAAGACCTGGCAGCGCAGGGTGTCGGCGATCCACTTCTCGATTTTCAGCACCAGCATCTTGCGGCGCAGGCGGCCCTGCATGTCGCGGTTGAGGATGGCCGGCAGGCAGTTGGTGGTGACGATCTCGTCGATACTGGGGTCGCTGAGGTTCTCCTTGACCTCTTCCGAGGAGTGGAAGTGGGTCACCATGAAGATGACTCGGCGCGCCTCGGCGGCCTTGAGCCGTCGGCAGCACTCGACGATGGTGCTGCCGGTGCGGACCATGTCATCGACGACGACGACATCGCGGCCGCGGAGCTGCTCGAGGCGCGTCGGCGAGTCGGCGCTGGCGTGGATCTCGACGCGGCGCTCGCCGCTGCGCTCTTTCTCCATGAACAGCAGCGACGCCTGCGAGGCGATGAGGAGGCGCTCGGAGTGGCTGCGCAGGGCCTCGTGGATTTCCAGGATGAAGGGCGCCGCGCCGTGGTCGGGGGCGCAGAGCACGAAGCCCTCGTTGTCGGCACGCGGTTCCAGGACGGCGTGCCGGTTGAGGTAGTCGGCGTAGAGGGCCGTGGGCTTAAGGTTAAGGAAGTGGCCCTCGAAGACCTCGGCGAAGAGCTGCTGAACCGAGATCGAGTGGTTATGCACCGTGATGACCCAGTCGACGCCGCTGGTGCGCAGGAGCTGCGCGTAGAGCCGGCTGCTGAAGGGCTGGCCGTCGAACTTCTTGTAGTCCTCGCGGCTGCGGGTGAAGGCGACCTGCCCATGGCCGGGTTGCGGGCCGCGGTCCTGGGCGCTGTAGAAGAGGTCGGGCTCCACCAGCACGACGCGGTCGGCGCCGTTGTCCTTGGCGGCCCGTGCGAGGAGGCAGGAACGCATGGCGCGGGCGTTGCGGGTGTGCTGGCTGCAGCAGGTCGAGACAATCACCACCGTCCTGCCGCGCAGACGCTGGCCGATGTTCTCGAAGTCGCGCTCGTCGCTGATGAAGCGCGGGCAGAACTCGCTGTTGGCGAAGGTCTTGTATGCAACCAGGTCGGAGATGTCGGCGTGCTGCCCCATGAAGTGCGCCACGTCAATGGCAAAGGGGTCATCGGCAACACCGCCTACG
Organism: Lentisphaerota bacterium; assembly: GCA_012514865.1. GTDB lineage: Bacteria > Verrucomicrobiota > Lentisphaeria > Oligosphaerales > JAFGRS01 > JAGVUW01. Next base: position 1,817 of record JAAYZO010000649.1, read on the forward strand.
ATCATCGCGTTGTCGTCCACCACGAACTCTCCTGGGGCCGCTCGCCTATCGGGTCCATCACCGCCGAATGACGCTCCACACGAAGCGCGCGCGGCCCTGGCCGTCGGGCCCCTGACGACGGCGGCCGGCCGGCGGCCGCCAGCGGGCGACGGCCGGTGCCGGTGGGTCACATGCCGGGAATATACCCCGCGGCCGGGCCCGGTGACGGCCATTGCCACACCGCCGAGACGGTTTGGCGGGTGATCCGGAAAAGACGACGACGCCCGGACAGGGTGTCCGGACGTCGTCTCGTATGCGAACAGGGTGACGTCGACAGGCTCAGCGACCGGCTGCGTTGCCTTTGCGACCGCTGAGGAGGCCCTTGAGGTGCTCGACGTAGGCGTCGGCCCCCCCGCGGACATAGCCTGTTCGAGCCAGTTCGTCACCC
>JAAYZO010000650.1 GCA_012514865.1 Lentisphaerota bacterium
CCGGAGCCGCACGCGCACGAGGGTCCCATGATCTCCAGAGATCTTCTCGATATCCTGATCTGCCCGGCCTGCGGCGAGGGCGCCGTCGTCCTCCCGGACGAGAGCGACCGGACGCTGGTCTGCAGCCGCTGCGGCCGGCGCTATCCGGTGCGGGAGGGCATCCCCGTGATGCTGGTCGACGAGGCCGCTCCGCCGACCTCGGAAGCTCCTCTGCGGCAGCCATGACCACCGAGGCAGTCCCATGCCCGCGACACCGAGTCAGCCGCCTGGCCGTTGCGACGGCGCCGACCCTCTGGCGCCGACGCGGCTGATCGTGCCCGGCGCCGACGGCGCCGCTACGGAGGTGACGTCGGCCGCGGTCCTCGGGCCGTATCGCCTCGACGGCCTCCTCGGCCACGGCGGCATGGCCCTGGTCTATCGTGCCTGGGCTCCGGACGGCCGCGAGGTCGCCCTGAAGGTCCTTCAGGAGACGCCGACCCTGCCGGCGGGCATGCTCGAGCGTTTTCGGCGCGAAGCCGAGGCGGCGATGCGCCTGGTCAGCCACCCGCACATCGTTGGCATCCTGGGCACCGGCCAGGTCGGACGCAACCACTTCATCGCCATGCAGTTGATCCCGGGCGGCCGGACTCTGGTGGATGTCCTTCGGCAGGCGCCGCTGGCCGAGGCCATGGCGCTGGATCTCGCCGCGAAGATTGCCGCGGCCCTCGCCGAAGCGCACCGTGCCGGCATCATCCACCGCGACGTCAAACCGGCCAACGTCCTGATCACCCCGGACGGCGAGCCGGTGCTGGCAGACTTCGGCCTGGCCCGCCTCGAGTTCGGCGGCGACCTCGACCTGACGGTCTCGGCCATGGCCATGGGCACGCCGCGCTACATGGCCCCGGAGCAGACCACCTCGCTGCGCGCCGCCAGTCACCTCAGCGACATGTACAGCTTCGGGGTGGTGCTCTACGAGATGCTGACCGGCCAGGCGCCGTACCGGATCGACACCGACATGGGCATGGCCGAGGTGGTGCGCACCATCCGCGAGAGCCTGCCGCCCTCGCCGCGACGGCACTGCCCGGGGCTGTCCAGCGCCATCGAGGCGGTGGTCATGAAGCTCCCGGAGAAGGCGCCCCAGAGGCGCTATGCCACCATGGACCTGGTGCTGTCGGACCTGGAAGCCTGCCGGCACCGTTCACGGGTCAAGGCGACGCCGTTCTCGTTAGGCTACCGCCTGGATCGCTTTGTGGTTCGTCACCGCGCCGCCGTGGTGGCGGCCATGGCGGGCCTGGGGCTTCTGCTGGGCGGCCTGCTCTGGCATCGCGCCGCCCTGCGCTCGGCCCGTCATCGTCAGGTCCTGCCTCAGGCCGAGGCCGCCAGTCGGGCCTTGGAGCTGGCGCACCTCCGGCGGGCGTTGGACGCCGCCGTGGTGCCTCCCGTCGCGAGCCCCCGGGAGCATTCCCAGGCGGCTCTCCTGCAGCCTGGAGGCGCGGCGGCGGCCCTGGACTACCTCGACCAGGCGCGCCGCCAGGCGGTCAGCCCTGACGAGTTGCGGCGCCTTGACCGTGATCGGGCCTGGGCTCTCCTTGCGGCCGGACAGAACGCTGAGGCGCTGAGGATCTTCCGTGAACTCCATGAGCACGGCGCGAGGGTGCGCGAACGCGAGCGTGTGGCGCATCAGGACCCGCACCTTAACGACGCGCGTTACGCCCTGGCCTGCCTGGACGAAGCCCTGGCCACCGAGCTGGCCGGCGGCAGTCGCGAGGCCGCCGTTTCGCTCTGGGAGCACGCCCGTGACGAGCTGGTGCCGCAGGCGCCCCAGGCGACACTCTGCGCCGCGGCCCTCGGCGAGCTGTCGGCGGCGGCGCTGGCCGACTGGGCCGCCGGGCAGCGCCCGGGCATCGCCGCGCTCGGGTACCTGCTGGCGGCACTGCGGGCGCCGGCAACGGCGCCCGCCGCGGCCTGGCGCGGCCGCGCCCGTGACCTTGCCAATCCCGCGGTGCCGTGGCTATACTACTGGTTAAGTAACACTCCCGGATCAGCCTCGGCCGAGGCTGTCCCGACTGCACAGGAGACGCCGCCATGAAGCGTCCGACGCTGTCCCGAGTACGCCGTTCGCTGCTGGCCTTCTCGATGGTGGAGGTCATGGCCGTCTCGGCCATCGTCACCAGCATCCCGGCGGCGCAGTATGCCCGTGCCCGGCAGATGGCCTACGGTGTGCGCTGTGTCACCAACCTTCGCCAGATCGGGCAGATGCTGGTGATGTACCACATGAGCGAGGGCAAGTACCCCGAGGCGGTGTTCTACCCGAGCGATGCCTTCAACGACCCCAAGAGCATCGTCCGCGTCATGGAGGACGCCGGCTACGCGGTCCCGCGCGAGATGTGGGTCTGCCCGGGCGCCCCGCCGGAGCTGGCGTCGCGCGGCCTGACCTTCGTCTACAACGAGAAGTTCGGCGGGCGACCCAGCCTCAAGAACCCCGGCAAGGCCTGGATGCTGATCGAGGTGAACTGCGTCTCGAAGAGCGTGCCGCCGCCGCATCCGAATGGCTACAACGTCCTCTGCGCTGACGGCCAGGTGATCACCACGGCGCAGTTGCCGGCAGACCTCGCGCAGATGCAGCAGGCCTCGCGGCCGGCCCTGACGGCGCCCGCCGCCGGGCGCCTGGCCGGCCTGAGTCGGCGCTGGCGCGGCGCCATCGCCGTCTGCAGCGCCCGCTGAACGCCATCCCCGGCCGGGCCAGGCCTGGCGCGCCCGCGCCCCGGCGACGGTGCCTGGCCTCAGGCCAGCTCGGCCAGCACGGCACGGGCCGCGGCGGCGGGGTCTGCCGCCGCGGTGATGGGCCGCCCCACGACGACGAAGCTGGCGCCGGCGGCGGCCGCCTGTGCCGGTGTCATGATGCGCTTCTGGTCGTCCTGGCCGGCGCCGGCCGGGCGGATGCCCGGGACCACCAGGACGAAGTCAGGGCCGCAGGCCTCGCGGATGATGCCGATCTCCAGGGGGCTGCAGACGACGCCGGGGACGCCGCAGTCGCGGGCCAGGCAGGCCAGGCGCAGGACCTGCCCGGCCGGCTCAACGTCGAGGCCGACCGCGGCCAGCTCGGCGCGGTCCATGCTGGTCAGCACGGTCACCGCCGTCAGCAGTACGCCGCTCTCCCGGGCGGCCGCCGCGGCCGCCCGGAGCATCGCCGGGCCGCCGCCGGCGTGGACGTTGGTCAGGTCGGCACCAATGGCCGCCGCCGAGCGCACTGCCTGCGCGACGGTGTTCGGGATGTCATGGAACTTCAGGTCGAGGAAGACCTTCCGGCCGTGGTCCTTCAGCAGTCTCACGGCGGCCGGCCCGTGGCGGGTGAAGAGCTGCTTGCCGACCTTGAACCAGAGGACCTCCGGGCCGATGCGGCCCAGCAGGGCCTCGACCTCGGCGAGGGTGTCGACATCAAGGGCGACAATCAGGTGTGGACGCGATGACCGCGGCGTCATGGTCGGGGCCTCCCGGGGGTTCTGCAGAGACAGCGCACGGCAGTGCCGACAGGCCCGAGGTGGCCCGCAGCAGGAGCCGCGCCAGGTTCATCAGCGCCAGTACCGGCGCGTAGGTCAGCAGGAGGCGTCCCCAGGGCGGCACCTGGCGCCAGAGGCGCAGCCAGTCGCCCGGGACCGCGGCCCAGCCGGCCAGCAGGGCGGCTGCGAAGGTCACCCAGAGGGCCAGCAGGGGTATCACCAGGAAGTACAGCAGGGCGATGCGTGCCAGCAGCGCGTCGAGGGCGAGGCCCGGCAGGTCTCGCGACCGGGCCAGGTGTCCGACCATGGCGCAGGTCTCCAGGAAGGCCCAGCAGGCGCTGAGCATGGCCAGGAGTGCCGCGACTGCCAGGTAGGGCAGGTCGACGCAGCGCAGCCACCAGCTCAGAAACGGCGCCAGGCCGGCGAAGCAGATCCAGGCGGCGCGCAGGCGCCAGAGCTGCCAGGGCCGCGCCAGGCCGGACGGCTCGCCGAGGGCCAGGACGGAGAGCGTGGCCCAGAGGACCGGGCCCATGTAGAGCAGGCTCAGCCCGCCCAGGCAGGTGCGCCCGACCTGCGGCAGGTACAGGGTGCAGACCATCGTCACCAGGGCCCACGCCTGGGAGTCGAGGGCACGCCAGCGCGCGGGGTGGTCACCAGGCAGGCAGGTGGGCATTGTCGGGCCTCGCTGGCGCCTTCTCAGAGGTTGTCCAGGAAGCGCGTGTACTGCTCGGGACTCATCAGCAGGTGGAGCTCCTCGGGGTCGTCGAACTCCATGCGGTAGAGCCAGTTCTCGTAGGGCGAGACGTGCAGGAGCCCGGCGCTGTCGAGGACCTCGCGGTTGATCTCCAGGACACGCCCGGTCAGGGGCGAGCGCAGGTGGTGGATGCGGTTGGCCAGGTGCAGATGGATACAGAATGACTCCATATCCAGCTCGTCGCCGACCATGGGCATGTCGACACTGAGGATCTTGCCGAGCTGTTCGGCGAGTTCCTCGGTAACGCCGACCGTCGCGGTATGCTCGGCGCGCTCGATGCGCACCCAGAGATGCCGCGTGCTGTACGAAAGACCCTGTGGATGACCGATCATCGCCATCACCTCCATCGAGCGCCTGAGCGCGACGGCCGCGCCGACTGCACGACGGCGTGCCGTCCCGTGCCCGCAGTCGTCGGCCAAGCCCCGCTGGATCTCTACGAGTTACCGCCAACGGCCCGCGCCGAGCCTCCGTGGAGGCCGACGCCACGCCTTGCCTCAGCAACGTGAGCCGACGGCAAGGACGATGCAAGCGCCCCGGGTCGTTTTTCTTTGCGCTCTCAGGCCGCTATACTACCCTCCTGTCGACGACATGCAACCGACGCGCCGAAGACGCCAGGGCTGTTTGAAGATCGCGGCGGCGCTCACTCGGTCACCCTGGAGGGGTGCCAGATCGTAGCCGGGGGTCGCGCGCAGCCCGACCCCCGGAAACGCGGATTGCACGCCATGCACCCTGGAGG
>JAAYZO010000651.1 GCA_012514865.1 Lentisphaerota bacterium
CCGCCCATCAGGTCGGGACGGCCGACTGAACCGATGAAAAGCGTATCGCCGGTGAAGAGGAAACGCGCCTCGGGGGCGTCGGCAGGGGCGTGGAGCAGCATACAGGTGCCGTCGGGCGTGTGGCCCGGCGTTGTCAGGATTACGCCCTTCGCACTGCCGAAGGCGACGGCATCGCCATCATCGACGGGGTGGTGGGCAAAGCCTGCTTCCGTGGCCCGGTTGATGATGATCTTCGCGCCGGTAGTCTGGGCCAGCTCGATATGGCCGGCCACGAAGTCGGCGTGCGAGTGGGTCAGGTAGATGTGCGTGATCCTGGCATTGAGCGCCTTGGCGTCATCCATGTAGCGCTGGACGTCGCGCGACGGGTCGACGATCATGGCCTCGCCGCCGCTGGCGACAAGGTAGGAGTAGTGCGAGAGGACGGCGAGGTTGTATTGATAGAAAACAAAGTCCGGCTCGACGATCTTCGTCTCTTCCACGATCTGCAGTGTGGCTGCCTCGTCGCCGTGGGAGGCGGCCTCGGCATCGCGGGGCACGGGGTGGGCGGTAAGTGTTTGCGGTGTGGCGGCGACCAGCAGGCCGCCGAGTCCCGCGATCAATGCGTGGCGCAGTTTCATGGCTGTACTCCCTTCGGTAACCGTGGCATGTGGCGTGTTGTGCAACACTGCCGCCGGAAAGATACCAGACTGGCGCCGGGATTGTCCATATGCCCGCGTCAAACAACCCTTCCCTTTCGCGGCGGGGTGTGCATAATTTGCACGACCAATGCTTAATGCCACCAAAGGAGGCTCCGCTTGCGTGTCGCGATCGCCTACCCGCCGCTGGAATCGGACAAGGGCGTTCCCCTGCTGTCGCAGAACCGCCAGTTCCAATGGTTCAACCGGCCGACCTACATCTACCCCGTCGTCCCGGCCACGGCGGCCACGATGGCGCGGGACGCCGGGCACGATGTCGCGTGGCTCGACGGCATCGCCGCGCAGTGGACGCGCGCCGCGTTCGACGAGCGGCTGGAGGCCTTCCGCCCCGACGTCGTGTTCCTGGAGACCAAGACACCGGTCGTCGGGGCCCACTGGGAAATCCTGAAGCAGATCAGGGCGCGCCTCCCCGGCGCGCGGCTGGTCCTGGCGGGCGACCATGTCACCGCCCTTCCGCAGGAGAGTTTCGAGCACTCGCCGGTCGACTATGTCCTGACGGGCGGGGACTACGATTTCCTGCTGCTGAACCTGCTCGCCCACCTCGGCGGGGACGCCCCGCTCGAACCGGGCATCTGGCACCGGGACGAGTCCGGAAAGGCCGTCTCGACCGGGCCGTTCCGCCTCGACCACGATTTGAACCGGGCGCCGTGGATCGACCGCGACCTCACCCGGTGGCGCCTCTACGCCGAGAAAAACGGCAATTTCCGGCGCACGCCCGGCACCTACATCATGTCGGCGCGGGACTGCTGGCACGGCCGCTGCACCTTCTGCTCGTGGACAACGCTCTACCCGGCCTACCGCAGCCGCGACCCGGTCGACTGCGTCAACGAGATCGAGCACCTGGTCGGGCGCTACGGCGTCCGCGAGATCATGGACGACGCCGGCAGCCTGCCGGCCGGGCCGTGGCTGGAGACC
>JAAYZO010000652.1 GCA_012514865.1 Lentisphaerota bacterium
CAACGCTCAACGCTCAACGCTCAACGCTCAACGCCCCGGCCAGGGACCACGGCCGTGGATCCACTCGGCGCGGCGGCGGTGCGGGTCGGGGCAGGATGGCGGGCAGGGCCTATATTAGGCACTCCTTAATTAACCTGCGCGCCGGGATTCCGCGGCCGGCGTCTGGGCGCCGGTCTTCACGCAAAGGGCATTGGCGTGGTCTGCGACGACGAACAGCCCGTCCGGTCGGGGCGGCTTCAGCGTCTGTGGCGCCTGGTTCAGGCGGTCATGGCGCTGGGCCTGCTGGCGGTGCTTCTGCGGCTGCTCTACTGGCTGCAGTACGTCGCTCTGCCGGCGGGGCGTGTGCCGGTCGGCGCCGATGTGGTCGAGTACGACCGCTGGGCCCGGCAGATCCTCTCCGGCGAGCTGCTCTGGACCGAGCTGCCGATCCACGCGCCGCTGTATGCGTACTGGCTGGCCGGGGCCTACGCCCTGACCGGGGTGAGTCTGCCGTGGGTGCGTCTCCTGCAGCTCGGCCTGGACCTGGTCGGGATGGTCTGTGTGGTCGCGGCTCTCTGGCGTCTGGTCAACCGCCGCGCGGCGTTTCTGGCGGCGCTGTTCTGGGCGCTGTACCAGCCCCTGATGTACTACAGCGCCGAGCTCCTGAGCGAGTCTCTGGCGGTCACGCTGATGGCGGGGATGCTGCTGTGCTGGGCCTTGGCGCACCGCCCGGGCGGCCGCGGGCCGCTGCGGTTCTGGCCGCTGGGTGCGGGGGCCTTCCTAGGCGGGCTGGCGGCGATCACGCATCCCCTGACCCTGGCTATCTCGGTGCCCTATCTGGGGTGGAGTCTGTGGTGCCTGCGCCGGCAGTGCCGGCCGCGTCGTCTGGCGCTGTCGGCGGCGGTGCTTGGGGGTCTGCTGGTCCTGCCGGTGCTGCCGGTGACGTGGCGTCATGCCCAGGTGAGCGGCGAGCTGGTCCTGATTCAGGCGCACAGCGGGCTTAATCTGTATATCGGCAACAACCCCGACGCCGATGGCACCTGCAACGTCCGCCCGGGTCCGGCCTACGAGGCGCTGGTGCGGCGGCCCTACCTGGCCGGCGCCCGCAGCGAGGCCGAGGCGCGGCGCTACTTCCGCGGCGAGGTGGCGCGTTTCGTCTGGCGTCAGCCGCTGCGGGCGGCCTGGCTGGTGTGGCGCAAGGCGGCGCTGACCTGGAACGGCGCCGACCTGCCGAGCGGCGCCGACCTGCCGATTGTGCAGTATCAGACCCCCTTCATGCGCCTGCCGCTGCTGCGTTTCGGCTTCATCGGCCCGCTGGCGCTGGCGGCCTGGTCGCTGCGGCGCTGTCGGCGGCCGCACCTGGCGCCATTTCTGTGGGTGCCGCTGTGCACGACGGCGGCGCTGGCGCTGCTGGTGACCAGCGGGCGGTACCGTCTGATGATGACTCCGGCGCTCCTGGGCGCCGCGGCGCTGTCGTGCGAGGGCCTGTGGCGCTGCTGGCGTCGGCACGACCGCCGCACCTGGCGGTGGGCGCTGGTCCTGGCGGTGGCGGGCCTGGTGCTGGCCTACGCGGTGCCGGCGCCGTCGCTGCCGACGGCCGAGAGCGAGGCGGTGGTGCTGCTGGCGGAGGCGGCCTGGCGTGTGCGCGACCTCCCGGCCGCCGAGCATCTGGTGCGCTATGGCCTGGCCGGCGAGCCGCGCTCGGCGGCGTTGCAGCATCTCCTCGGCAACGTCCTGCAGGAAGAGGGCCACCTCGACGAGGCCACGGCGGCCCTGCGCCAGGCCGTGGCGATCGATCCGGACCGCCTCGCCGCTCGGGTCGACCTGGCCATCGCGCTGGCCGCCGGCGGCGCCACCGCCGAGGCGCGCGGGCTCCTGGCCGAGGCGGCGGCCAGGACCGACGCCGGCGCGGAGGTCTGGTACAACCTCGGCGTCCTGCACGAGCGCCTCGGCGAGCCGACGGCGGCCTCCGAGGCCTATCGACGGGCTCTGGAGCGCGACCGCACGCACGCCAGCGCCCGCCTCAACCTCGGCATCCTCCTGCTGCGCGGCGGCGACGAGGCGGCGGCCGAGGGTGAGCTGGCGGCGGTCCTGCGTCTGCGTCCGCGCGACGACAAGGCCCTCGCCGCCCTCGGCGTGCTCGCCGCCGGCCGCGGCGACTACGCCGGCGCCGCGGCCCTCTTCGCGCGGGCGGTCGCGGCCAATCCGGGCCGCGACGACCTGCGCCAGGCCCTCGACCGGGCCCGCTCTCAGGCCGGCCTGGAGCCGGCGCCCGGCCGGGTGCCCCGGACGGCCCCCGAGACCCGCTCCCACCCTGCCAAGGAGTGACGATGATGAAAAACTCCACTGCCGGTTGGACAGCCCTGCCCGCCGCCGCTATAGTTTGGGGTTTGAGCTTTTGTACGGCCTTACTGTCTGCGGCTCAGGAGCCGCCGGCGGCGGGGGCCGAGGCGGTGCAGCAGGAGCTGCGTCTGGCCCGCGAGGCGGCTGAGAAACGCGCTGTGGCGTTACAGGCCTCGCTGGACAAGGCGAACCGCGATCTGGAACAGTTGCGCAGCCGGTACGCCGAGCTGTACCTGCGCAGCCAGGAACGCCTCCAGCAGTGGGAGGCCCTGGAACTCCAGGCCGCACACCTGCTGGTCGACCGCCAGGCGCTCGCCGGGGGCGACCCCGCGGCGCCGGCGTTGCACGCCCTCGAGGACGTGCGTCAGGCGCAAGTGCAGTTAGTCGGCCAGGTGCGGGCCTTTCAGACGTACCTGAGTTCGGTTCTGGATGTCCTGGAACCGAGCGAGACGATGCGGCGTGAGATCACGCAGCGCGGCAGTGAGCTGGCAGCCGCTGCCGAGCGGGCGTTAAAACCTCTGTCGACAGTCGCCGGGCGAGGCAGACGGGATCTCGTGGCACGCACGTGCCGGGTTCTGGCCGTTCATGACGACCTCCAGATGGTCGTCCTGGATGGCGGCATGAACGCCGGTGTGGGTCGAGGCAGCCAGTGGACGGTCCTCAAGGATGGGGTCGTCAAGGCGAGGCTGCAGGTCATCGAAGTCCGTACGGACCTCAGCGCCGCGATGGTGACCGCCGGAGACTTCCGGGCCTTGGGCGTAGGCGCCGAGGTGACGGCAGACTGATCCGGGCAGGGCGCCCTGTGGCGCGGTGTGCGGTGTGACGGGCAAGGATCGGATCGACTCGACGAGACGGTCCGCGGCGGGTCGGCGGCTGTGGCGCCGACGCAAGGAAACGGAAAGCAGAGACATGGAAGCACGAGCCATCACCCGATTCGTGCGTATCTCGCCCTTCAAGGCGCGAGAGGTGGCGCGGCTGATTCAGGGCAAGACGGCGCGGGAAGCCATGGCCATGGTGGACCTCATTCCCCGTAAGGCCGCCCGCCTGATCAGCCGGACCCTGCGCTCGGCCGTGGCCAACGCCGAGAACGCCGACGCCAACAGCGTTCCGGCGGACCGCCTGATTGTCAAGGAAGCCGTAGTCGGCGAGGGGCCGACGATTCGCCGTTTCCGCCCCAAAGCCCGCGGCATGGCCGGTCGCATTCGCAAGCGCACCAGTCATCTTCGCGTCGTCGTGACGGACGAGGTCTAAATCGCTAGGGAGTGCCACCTTGGGTCAGAAAGTCAATCCCATCGGGTTTCGTATCCCGGTCACCAAGGACTGGAAGTCGCGGTGGTTCGCGCGCAAGGCCGACTTCGGCCCGATGTTGCGCGAGGACCTGCAGATCCGCGACTTCGTGAAGGCGCAACTGCGACAGGCAGCCGTCTCGAAGGTGACCATCGAACGTTTTGCCAAGCGCGTGCGCGTCACGGTCTTCAGCGGCCGTCCCGGCCTGGTGATCGGGCGCAAGGGCAGCGAGATTGACCGTCTGAAGACGGCCATCGCCGACCTCACCGAGGGCAAGGAGATCTACATCGACATCCGCGAAGTGCGGACTCCGGAAGTCGATGCCCAGTTGGTGGCCGAGAGCATCGCGCAGCAGCTCGAGCGCCGCATCAACTTCCGCCGGGCCATGAAGCGTGCCATCCAGACCGCCATGGACCTCGGTGCCGACGGCTGCCGCGTGCGCTGCTCCGGCCGCCTCAACGGCGCCGAGCTGGCGCGCACCGAGCAGTACAAGGACGGCAAGGTCCCGCTGCACACCCTGCGGGCCAACATCGACTATGGCTTCTCCGAGGCGCGTACGACTGCCGGCGCCATCGGTGTGAAAGTGTGGATCTGCAAACCCAAAGACTGGGAGGATAACGGCAATGCCTCTGATGCCAAAGCGCGTAAAGCACAGAAAGGTGCAACGCGGCGCCCGCGCGGGAATCGCCAGCCGAAACAACAAGCTTGATTTCGGCGAGTTCGGTCTGCAGGTCCTCGAGCGTGGCTGGCTGAACGCCAACCAGATCGAGGCGGCCCGTGTGGCGGTGACCCGCCATATGCAGCGCCGCGGCAAGATCTGGCTGCGGGTGTTCCCCCAGAAGCCCTATACCTCCAAGCCGCTGGAGACCCGTATGGGCAAGGGTAAGGGCGCCGTCGAGGGCTGGGTGGCCGTGTTGCGTCCCGGGAACATGATCCTGGAGATCAGCGGCTGTCCCGAGGTGCTGGCTCGCGAGGCCCTGTCCCGCGCTTCCAGCAAGATACCGTTCCGCTGCCGGATGTTGTCTCGACACTGAGAGACCAGGCAGCCTCTGCCGAGTGGCTGGGAGTGCAAGGCACCATGAAAGCAGCGAAGATCCGCGAATTGACCAACGAGGAGCTGGCGCGGCAGCTCGACGAGTGCCGGCGTGAGGGCTTCAACCTCCGCATGCAGCAGCAGACCGGGCAACTGGAGAACACCGGCCGGATCCGCGAGGTCCGGCGTGAGGTGGCCCGGTTGGAGACCGAGAAGACGGCTCGTGCCAGGCGCTAAACAGAGGTGGGCGACGGATGTCTGAAGAAGCCAAGACAGAACAGCGCGGCGTCCGCAAGACGCGTACGGCGACCGTGGTCAGCGACGTCCAGGACAAGACGCTCGTCTGCCGCGTCGAACGCCAGGCAGCGCATCCGGTGTACCGCAAGGTCGTGAAGTATAGCAAGAAGTGCTATGTCCACGACGAGAACAACGAGGCGCGGCAGGGTGACGTCGTCGAGATCATGGAGACCCGCCCGTTGAGCAAGCTGAAGCGTTGGCGCCTGGTGTCCATTGTGCGGCGGGCGGCGACGACCGACTAGGAGGCGAGTGGTCCATGATCCAGATGCAAAGCAACCTTGATGTGGCGGACAATTCCGGCGCCCGTCGGATTATGGCCATCCGGGTCCTGGGGCAGCGCAAGCGCTATGCCCGGGTGGGTGACATTATCCGGGCCTCGGTGAAGGAAGCGCAGCCGCGCGGCCTGGTCCGCAAGGGCGAGGTGGTGCGTGCGGTCATCGTGCGTACGGCCAGCAACATCCGCCGTGCGGACGGGAGCTGCCTGCGTTTCGACCGCAATGCCGCGGTCATCATCGATGACGACGGCAATCCGCGCGGCACCCGTATCTTCGGGCCGGTGGCCCGCGAACTGCGCGACCGCGACTACATGAAGATCGTGTCGCTGGCTCCGGAGGTTATCTGATGGCTAAGCAGGTCAAGAAGGACGACACCGTCGTCGTCATTGCCGGCGCCGACAAGGGCAAGCGCGGCCAGGTCCTGCGGGTGGATCGGGTGGCGGCACGGATTGTCGTCAAGGGCATCAACGTGCGCAAGAAGACGACGCGGCGCAGCGCCCAGAATCCGCGTGGCGGCATCGAGAGTGTCGAGTGCCCGCTGCACATCTCGAACGTGATGCTCGAAGAGGTCTACAACGCCAGGCACGCCGAGGGCGCGAAGGCGGCCGACGCCAAGAAGGCCGACGCTGCGCCGGCTTCGGCGGAGTCCTGACTCCGATAAAGCGAGGACCGGATCATGATGAAGAGCGTCCTGTACGAGACGTATAAGAACCAGGTCGTGCCGCAGCTTCTCAAGTCGCGCGGCTACGGCAATGTCATGCAGGTGCCGCGGCTCGAGAAGATCGTCATCAACAGCGGCGTCGGCACCGCCAAGGACCGCGAGGTCATGCAGAGCGCGGTCGACACCCTGGCGGCGATCAGCGGCCAGAAGCCGGTGATCACCAAGTCGCGCAAGAGCATCAGCAACTTCAAGTTGCGCGAAGGCATGTCGGTGGGCACCTGTGTGACCCTGCGCCGCGGCCAGATGTACAACTTCCTGTACCGCCTGATCAACGTGGCGCTGCCGCGTGTGCGCGACTTCCGCGGCGTGCCGAAGCGTGCCTTTGACGGGGCCGGGAACTACACCTTCGGCCTGACCGACCAGAGCGTCTTTCCCGAGGTCGATCTGGACAAGACCAAGCACACCATCGGCATGGACATCACCTTTGTGACCACGGCCCGGACCGACGACGAGGCCCGCGAGCTGCTCACACTGCTGGGCATGCCCTTCGAAAACTGAGCAGGAGGCGAACGGTGGCCAGGAAAGCACTGATCAACAAGTCTCAGGCGACGCCGAAGTTCTCGGTGCGGCGCTACAACCGTTGCACGCGGTGCGGCCGCCGGCGCGCCTACATCCGCAAGTTCCAGATCTGCCGAATCTGTTTCCGGGAGCTCGCTGGCAGTGGCCAGATTCCGGGTGTGATGAAGGCCAGTTGGTAGAGCACAGGAGTGATCGCAGCATGAGTATGAGCGACCCCATTGCCGACATGCTGACCCGGATCCGCAACGCCAGTTCGGCCAAGTTGCCCGCGGTCACCATGCCGTCGTCGCGTATCAAGACGGCCATTGCCGAAGTGCTCAAGGAGCAGGGCTATGTCCAGGACTACCGCCTTGAGGAGGAGGGCACGCCCCGCAAGGCCCTTACCGTGGAGCTGAAGTACGAGGGCAAGCGCCGCGTCCCGGTGATCGAGGGCGTGCAGCGCGTCAGCAGCCCGTCGTGCCGCGTCCATGTCGGCCGCGACGAGATTCCGCGCGTCCTGGGCGGCCTGGGGGTTGCCATTCTGTCGACCTCCCGCGGGGTGATGACGGGCCGTGCGGCCCGGCAGCAGAACCTCGGGGGCGAGGTGCTCTGTTACATCTGGTGACGGGCCTACGCCCATCTGTGAAGGAAGGTATCGCAATGTCTCGCATAGGCAACAAGCCGGTCGAGGTGGACAGCCGCGTCAGCGTGCAGGTCGAGGGTTCGACCGTGACCATGAAGGGCCCGAAGGGGACCCTGAGCCTGGTGGTCCCCGAGGCGATCAGCGTGGCCCACGAGGAAGGTCGCCTGACGGTGACGCGCCAGGGCAATGCCGGTCCGGTGCGGGCTCGTCACGGCATGGTGCGCAGCACGCTGCAGAACATGGTGGTCGGGGTTTCCACCGGCTACCGCAAGGCTCTGGAGTTCCAGGGCGTCGGCTATCGCGGTCAGATGAAGGGCAGCCAGGCCCTGAGCCTGAGCCTGGGCTTCTCCGGTCCGATCGAGTATGAGGTTCCCGAGGGGGTCACGGTGACTATGCCGGACCCGACGCACATCGTCATCGAGGGTGCGGACAAGCAGTTGGTGGGCATGGTGGCATCGACGTTGCGCGGCTATCGTCCCCCGGACTGCTACCAGGGCAAGGGCATCCGCTACGTTGGCGAGCACGTCGCGCTGAAGGAAGGCAAGACGGTTGGCTGACATATCCGCGGCCGGCGGCACGGCGCGTCGGCGGTGCAGGTTCAGGAGCTAGACGTCCGATGAGTACTGTAAGCAGAAAAGAAGCGCGGGTGCGTCGCCACCGGCGTTTGCGGCGGCAGGTGACGGGTACGGCAGAGCGGCCGCGTCTGGCGGTCTGCCGCACCGCGCAGCATATGTACGCGCAGTTGATTGACGACACCCGGCATCACACCCTGGCCTCGGCCAGCACGCTGTCGGCGGCCTTCCGCGACACGGCTGCCAAGACGGGCAATGTCGCCGGCGCCGCGGTACTGGGCAAGCTGATTGCCGAGAAGGCCCTGGCAGCGCAGATCACCGAGGTGGTCTTCGACCGCGGCGGCTTCCGGTACCACGGGCGGGTCAAGGCGTTGGCCGAGGCGGCTCGGGCGGGCGGTCTGAAGTTCTAAGGCGGAACGGGGTTGAGCCGGGCGACCGGCAGGCCCGCGCGGCCCATCGGGGGGCAGCGGGTCGCCAACAAGGGAGTTTGATCCGTGGCAGAGCAGAACACGAACAGGCCCACCGCCGACGGCGTCAAAGAAGTCGAAGAGCGCGTGGTGTCCATCAACCGAGTCAGCAAGGTCGTCAAGGGCGGTCGCAATTTCGCCTTCAGCGCCCTGATCGTGGCCGGCGACCGCAAGGGCCGCGTCGGCGTCGGTTTCGGCAAGGCCAACGAAGTGGCCGATGCCATTCGCAAGGGCAGCGAGCAGGCGCACAAGGCGATGGTGGCGATCCCGATGTTCGGCCAGACTCTGACGCACGCCGTCGAGGCCGAGTTCCGGGGCAGCCACGTGCTGATGCGTCCGGCGACGCGTGGTACGGGCGTGATTGCCGGCGGCGGCATGCGGGCCGTGCTCGAACTGGGCGGTGTCAAGGATGTCCTGGCCAAGAGCCTGGGTTCGAAGAACCCGGTGAACGTGGTCAAGGCCACGATGCGGGGCATTGCCAAGCTGCGGACCAAGGAGCAGGTGCTCGCCAAGCGCGGCGTCTCGGCTCTGTGATGGCTTTTTGAGGGTGTGAGGCCAACGATGAAGTTGCACGAACTCAGCAATACCTTTCGGCGACCGGCCCGCAAGCGGGTCGGGCGCGGTGACGGCTCCGGCAGCGGGCGCACCGCGGGCCGTGGCGAGAAGGGCGCCGGGGCGCGTTCCGGCACGAGCTACCGGCCGCATTTCGAGGGTGGTCAGATCCCGCTGTTCCGGCGCCTGCCGAAGCGCGGGTTTGACAACCCGAATCACACCACCTACCGCGTGGTGAACATCGAGTACCTGGAGGCGAACTTCCAGGCGGGTGCCGAGGTGGACAAGGCGGCCCTGGCGCGTATCGGGCTGCTCAGCCAGCTCGACCTGCCGGTGAAGATCCTGGGTGACGGGGAGCTGACCAAGGCCCTGACCGTTCGTGCCGACAAGTTCAGTGCCAGTGCCCGGCGCAAGATCGAGGCGGCTGGCGGGGCCTGTCACACGCTGTGAGCCGCGGCGGCGGTCGCGGGACCGGCCATTCCGGGTGAGGTCGAGGACAGAGACGAGGGACCCCGTACATGCTCTCCGCGTATGCGAACTGCTGGAAAATCCCGGAGCTTCGCAAGAAGCTCCTGTTCACTGCCGGTCTGGTGGCGCTGTGTCGGCTGACGGAGAACATCCCCTGTCCGGGTGTGAACGCCGACGTCCTGGCGCAGCTCTTCCGGAAGGCCAATCAGGGCACCGGCGGTGTGCTGGACATGTTCAACCTGTTCAGCGGCGGCGGTCTGGAGCAGTTCGCCGTGGGCGCGCTTGGGATCATGCCGTACATCTCGGCGTCGATCATCATGCAGTTGATGATGCCGGTGATTCCGGCGCTTGAGAAGATGGTGCGCGAGGGCGAGTCGGGCCGGCAGCGCTACAACCAGCTCACGCGCTATGTGACGGTCCTGATCTGCATCATCCAGGGCGGCATCTTCGCCAGCGCCATGATGCGTCCCGAGGCCCTCGGCCTGCAGGGCGCCGAGCGCGTCGTGATGAACCCCGGTCCGGCCTTCCTGGTCTCGACGGTGATCACCCTGACTGCCGGCGCCATGTTCATCATGTGGCTGGGCGAAGTTATCACCGAGCGCGGCATCGGCAACGGCGCCAGCATCATCATCACGGTGAACATCGTGGCGCGTCTGCCGCAGAGCCTGGAGAGTCTGTGGAAGCTGTGGCGGGCGGGCGGCGAGATCACCATCATCCACGTGCTGATCATGGTGGCGATGTTCTTCATCGTCTGCGGTGCCACGGTGGCCCTGACGCAGGGCCAGCGCAAGATTCCGATCCGCTACGCACGGCGGACGGCGGGGCGTTCCGGCGTCGCCGCCGGCACGACCAGCTACCTGCCGCTGCGGGTGAACTACTCGGGCGTCATGCCGATCATCTTCGCGGGCGCCATCCTGAGTCTCCCCGGCATGGTCCTGCGGCTCCTGCCCTCGGTCAACGCCGTGGTGGGGCCGTGGTTCGCCTATGGCAATTACCGCTACATGGTGGTCTACGCCGCCATGATCCTGATCTTCTCGTTCTTCTGGGTTGCGAATCAGTTCAACCCGATCCAGATCGCCGACGACCTGCAGAAGCGCGGCGGCTACATCCCGGGCATCCGGCCGGGGCAGCCCACCGCCGAGTTCCTCGATAATACCATGACCCGGATCACCTTCGCGGGGGCGCTGTTCCTGACCATCCTGGCCCTCCTGCCGATGGTCCTGGCACGGCGGATGAACATCCCGCCGCTGATCGCGCAGTTCTTCGGCGGCACCAGCCTGCTGATCATCGTGGGCGTGACCCTCGACACGATGCGGCAGATCGAGACGCACCTGCTCTCACACCACTACGATGGCTTCCTGAAGAAGGGCCATCTGCGGAGCCGTCGCGGCTAACCGCCCGGCGGGCCGCCTGGACGCTGCAGCGCTGTCACGGCCGCGCCGCGGGACCCACGAGGGTCTCACGGCGCGGCCTTCGCTTTCAGAGAGGCCATAGGGCCGCCGGTCGGCGGCGGCGCAGAGGCGACGGAATGGTCAGTGACCCTCAGGCAGATCTCGAGTGGCTCCTGGCGCCCCTGGCGGGCTACACCGACGTGCCCTTCCGGCGGTCCTGCCGGCGCTGCGGCTGCCGCCGCGCCTTCACGCCGCTGATCGACGCCTGCGCCCTGATCTACGGCAACCGCCACAACGCCGAGATCCTGGCGCGTGACGCCTCGGAGCCCTGGCTGGGGGTGCAACTCCTGGGCAGCGACCCGGCGCAGCTCCGCGAGGCCGCAGAGCGGCTGCAGGCGATGCCCTTCGACCAGATCGACCTGAACCTCGGCTGCCCGGTGCGCAAGGTCACACAGAAGGGCGCCGGCGCGGCCCTGGCGCTCGACGCTGAGCGGGCGTTGCGCTGTGTCGAGGCGGTGCGCCGGGCCAGCGGCGGGCGTCCCCTGAGTGTTAAGATGCGTATCCTGGCCGAAGGCGATCCGGAGCCGACGGTGGCCCTGGCGCAGCGTCTGGCGGCGGCGGGTGTGGAGGCGCTGACGGTGCATGGGCGGGTGATGCAGCGCGTCTACGCGGGACCGGTCTGGGCCGGCATCATCGCGGCGGTGCGGGCGGCGGTGCCGATACCGGTCGCGGCGAACGGCGGCATCTTCTCGCGCGCTGACGGCCTGCGCCTGGCTGCAGCGACGGGCTGTCGGCATCTGATGGTGGCCCGTGGGGCCATTGGCAACCCGTGGCTGTTCCGCGATCTGGCGGGCCTGCCGGGGGCGGTCCCGAGTCACGGCGAGGTCTGCGAGGAGCTGCGTGAGCACCTCGCCGGGATGGTGGCCCTGTACGGCGAGGGCCCCGGTCTGCGCGAGGGCCGCAAGATCATCCTGGGGTACCTCTGCGGCCGAGGCTATCCGCGCGCCCTGCGCTCGAGTGTGAACCTGGTCTCGACCTGGGACGAGTTCATGGCGCTGTGGCGGCAGGTGCAGGCGGCCCTGCCGCTGGAGACGCCGGTGCCGATGGGGCCGCGGCCGGGCCTGGTCCTGGCGGAGCTTCGTCCCGCGGCCGGGACCGGGCTCGGGTGAGTGATTGCGCGGCGACGGCGTTCTCGCGGAGGAGATTCTACCGTAGATGGCGCAGAGAGCGAGGAGGGTGAGAGGACGTCGCTCGGGAGGTCCACGGACGGCGCCGGGGACGCCGGCTCGTATGGAAGATCGCGTTGTGGTGCGTCGTTTTGTCGCAGACTTTCAGCCTGCAACGCGGAACGGCCCCTTTCCCAGGGCGTTGCCCCATAAGCGCTAACCAAAAAGAACCTCCTTCATCTCTGCTGACTGGAGTCTTCGCCGGCGAGGCCGTTCCTTCAGCCGCTCTACCACCGCAGGCCA
>JAAYZO010000653.1 GCA_012514865.1 Lentisphaerota bacterium
CGGCGCTGTCACGCCAGACCTCCGCAGGACGACTCCCCAGCATCGGCAGTCGCGACGGCGTCGCGGCGGCCGACCAGACGATGAAGCGCTCCGCCGTGTCGAGCCGCTCCGGGACACTCCAGCGGCCAACGTCGAGGACCTCGGTCGGCACAAAGCTGTAGCTGGACATCCACAGCGCACCACCGCCGCGCGGCACCGAGTCAGACCAGACCTCACGGGCGTGACGCCCGAAGAGGTAGTCGGACATCAGCCCGCCCAGGAAGATGACACAGCACAGCAGGAGGTTGCTCACCAGGCCGAAACGCGTCGACAGCGCCGTGGCCAGACTGCCCATGGCCCAGACCGAATAGAGGATCAGCACCAGCGCCGGCACCGTCTCCATCGACAGGCCGACACGCTCGCCGCCCACCGGGAGGTGGTAGATGCCTACCGTCATCAGCGGAAACAGCACCAGCAGGGCCAGCACCGCCGCCATGGGGAACGACGAGCGGGTGACGTAGTTGTGGATACCGGCCAGGATCATCGACAGGGCCAGGACACCGAAGTAGATGGCCATGGCGGTATTGTCGATGCGGAACTGGTCCTTGGCGACGCGGATGCTGATCAGCGCCGCCAGGGCACAGAGGAGCCAGAACACCGCCAGGGCGGCGAGGATGCCGACGATCTTGGCGATGATGAACACCGGGCGCTGGACCGGCTTGGACAGCAGGAGCAGCGCGGTGCCATTCTCGATCTCGCGGCTGATGGCGTGGCTGGCACTGAGCACCGCCACCAGCCAGCCGATGACCATGGTCGTGGCCATGGCGCTGTCGACCACCAGCTTGACCTGCTCGCGGAACACGAACATCGTGAACACCGGGAAGATGCCGATCAGGGCCAGCGCCGTCAGCAACAGCAACAGGTAGATCGGCTCGCGAAGGGTCTCGCGGAAGGTGTTCTTGGCAATCTGGTACAGTGACGTCAGCACAGGCACATCGTCCGCATGGTGGGTGGGATCGTTCGACCGCCCTGCCCTCAGGGCTGCACGGGCGGCACGAGCTGCGGCAGGGCCAGCGGCTCGGGCAGAGCCGGCGCCGCGTTGCGGTCCGCCGGGGCGCCCAGGCCGCCGGCCGCCGCCTCGAGCTTCTCGAAGTAGCTGCCATAGCGCTTGGCCAGGCCCTTGTCCTTGATCAGGGTCCCGACGGCCTTGGCGTTGTCCAGCCAGTCACGGCTGTTCAGCACCACCGTCGGATAGCGGCCGCGCACCTGGTCGATGTAGGTCTGCGGCACGAAGGAGGTGTCACCGAGAAAGACGACGCGCTGCGGGCGCAGGTAATCGACGAACTCGGCGTACTTCGAGGGCTCGCAGACCATCGCCTCGGGCACGGTCGGCATGAAGAAGAGCTGCTCGCGGCCGTAGTCCTCCGGGCTGATCAGCACGATCGGCTGCTTGGTCTCATACTGGAACAGCTCCGCCAGCAGACGAGACTTGGCGTAGTTGCCCGTGACAACCAGCGTCTCGACACGGCGCTTGCCGAACCACGGGAACCAGGCGCCGTTGGCCGATATGCACGCCGCCACCAGAGCCAAGACCATCAGATTGCGCCAGCCCTTCATCATCGTGGTCCTTTCCTGCCTCCGCCATCCCGCACCGCCAGGCCCGTCACCATACCGCCCGGCACGCAGGGCACGCCCGAGCGTATGACATCGTCCACCATAACCGTTATACTATGGAACTGTTGTGTGAAGTTTCAACACGCCGCCCCGGCGGCCGGCCCGGAAGGACCCGCGTGAAAGACGGCATCAAGCCCCTGTTCCAGCCACCGGCGGCACGCGCCGCCCGGGTGGCCATCCTCATGAGCGGCAGCGGCAGCAATGCCGAGCGGGTCATCGAACGCCTGCGCGCCTGCCAGCCGGTCCTCTGCGAGGTCGCCGCCCTGGCCACCGACGCCCCGGAGACCAGCCGCGCCCGCGAACTCGGCCGACGCTACGACATCCCGGTGGTCGAACACGACATCCGGCGCTTCTATGCCGACCACGGCGAGACCCGCGTCTCGATCGCCACACCCCGCGGCCGCGAGCTGCGCGAACGCTGGACCGACGGCCTGCGCCAACGCCTCGCGCCCCACGCACCGGACTTCGCGATCTTCGCCGGCTTCGTGCCCCTGACCAACCTCACCAACGACACGCTCTGCCTCAACGTCCACCCCGGCGACCTCACCGAACGCCAGGACGGCCGACGCATCCTCGTCGGCCTCCATACCGTCCCGATCGAGCGCGCCATCCTCGCCGGCCTCGAGAGCCTGCGCTCCAGCGTCATCCAGGCCCTGCCCTACACCGGCGGCGATGACATGGACAACGGCCCCATCCTCGGCATCTCCGCACCCGTGCCCGTCGACCTCCACGGCGTCAGCCTCGAGACCCTCCAGCAGCAGGCCGCGGCCCGACCGGAACGACGCCCGAAGGACGGCTTCGGCGATGACCTGGAACGTATCGCCAGAGCCAACCAGGAGAACCTCAAGGTCCACGGTGACTGGGTCGTCCTGCCCCCCGTCGTCATCGACGTCGCGACCGGACGCTTCGGCACCGACGCGGC
>JAAYZO010000654.1 GCA_012514865.1 Lentisphaerota bacterium
CGGGCAAAGGGATTCTACCACGAACCCCAGGGCCGCCGCACCGACTTCAGCGCCGTGGACGACCTGCAGGCCCTTCGGGATGCCATAGGCAGCCGCCTTGATGCCCTCGCAACCGCCGGCTCGATCAGGCCCGGCGGAACGCCGCCGTAGCCGCAAGGCCATCGCCGCCCCTGGTGGCAAAGCCTGATCCATGGAGCGAAGCGGGCCGTCAGCCCCCTCCGCAAAAGGATCAGGCTGGCCTGACCTGTTCACGCACCGCACGGCGGCTCTTGAACAGGTCACCCCTCGGGCTTCGACGCGAGGTACTTGAGGCCTCTTGCCCAGGGCTAACCTTGAGCAAGCGGCGCATCGCGACGCGCGTCGAAACGTGCGCCGCAGCGTCGTGCGGCGCACGTGGATTGTGAGCGAAGCACCCGCGCTTCGCGAATAATCCAGGCTAGGGCGCGCGGTACAGCCACACCGGCTCGCCGGCGCGCAGCAGGTCACCTTCGATCAGGAGGCGGTAGCCTACCCCGGGGCGCTCGTCGAACCAGCCAACAGCACCGGGCGCCAGGTCCGACCAGACGGCATCCTGGCCCAGGGTTACGAAATTCCACCCGGAACGGAGTGCGCCGAAGCCGTCCGCGGCGATCCCGCGCAGGCGCAGCGTCCCCGCGCGCTGGGCAAAAACGCGGTACGCCTGACCGAACTCCAGCGGCAGGCGCTCGGAGTGCGGCAACAGCCTCTGGCCGTCGAAGCCATGGAAGGACCCGATGAGCAGAGCGCCGTCAGGACGCACAGCGGCCTCGGACTGGACCACCCTGACGCTGTCGAAGGGCCGCAGCGTCACCCCAAAGCCGTTCCAGCCGTGGCGCAGCGCCACCACCCGAACACTGCCCAGGACCACCTGCGCCTGGACATCCGGGCCGCGGTTGCCGGCCGGGTCGACGAGACGCACTCGCAAGGTCAGCGTGCCCTGCCTCAGACCGGCGAGGGGTACCCCGGCGACCTCCTGCGGTGAGGCCGTCACGAGGCCGCTGCCGGTGACGGTCACGCCCGCACCCGAGTCGTCGGTGAGGTCGTAGTCGTAGGTGGCGCCATCCTCGCCGTCGCGGAGCGTGAAGGCCAGCGTCGCCGTCGCCGCCTGGTCGATGAAGTCGCTCGCCAGGGCGACGCTGTAACCAGCCGGCGGGGCCGTGTCCTTGCGCAGCTCCAGCGAAGCCGTATCGGCGTTGCCGGCGGCGTCGACGGCGCGGACCGCCAGGGTAAACGCGCCGTCGTCCAGCGCGACGAACGGCCCGATGTCCCGCAGGCGGTCGAGGCCGGGGGTGAAATCGAGCCAGGCGCCGCCGTCGATGGCGAGGCTCCAGAGCGCGGCTTCGGTCGGTGCCGTCGTCAGCGTCTCGCTGCCGTTGACCGCACTGCCGGGCGCCGGCACCAGGACAGCCACCGCCGGGCGTTCGGTGTCTTTGACAATGCCCTCATGGATCACCTCAGTGCTGGTGTTGCCGACGGCATCGCGGACCCTGAGCCGCAGCCTGAGGAGGCCATCCGGGAGGCCGGTGGCGTCCAGGCCGGCGACGGCGAAGGCACCCGCGGCATCGATGGCGACGCTGCCTTCCAGGGCCTGCACCGGCGCCGCGGCGGTCTCGAGGGCGTAGTCGATGATGGCCCCGGGTTCGCCCGTGCCGGCGAAGCCCGCCTGGCCGACGCCGTCGCTGCTGATCACCTCGGTGACCGCCGTCAGCACCGGCGCGGCCGGGGCATCGGTGTCCTTGACCGCGGTTCCTGCCGGCGCGGCGGCCGTCGCGTTCCCGGCGCGGTCGCGCCCGGCGACCGCGAGAGTGATGGTGCCATCGCCGAGGCCCGCCAGGTCGACGCCGGCCACGGCAAAGCGCCCATCGGCACCGACCTGAGCCACGCCGACCACCGGCGCGCCGCCGCCGGACGACGAGATGGCATAGAGGACCTCGCTCAGCGGCTCGCCCTGGCCGGCAAACGCGAAGGCGCCGACCGTAGCCAGAGACACCGCCGGGCTCCAGGCCTCGACCTGCGGCGGTGCCGGCAGCACGGTGTCCTTCAGCACCTCGGCCTGGACCGCCTGGCCGCGGTTGCCGAAGCTGTCCGTCAGCGCCACCGAGACCCGCAGGGTCCCGTCCGGCAGCACTGCGACGTCAACCGGCCCGCCGACCGAGACGTCGCCCGTGACCGCGAAGGCAGCCGTCACCGACCCGCCGCCGCCGCTGCTGGTCACGGTGACACTGCCGGTCGCGTCTGCCTCGCAGCCCGAGACCGTGAAGCCCAACTGGCCCTGGTTGGCGGCGTTGATCACGCCCTGCCCCAGCGTCAGGCTGTAGCCGGCGGGGGGAACGGTGTCCATGCTCACCTCCGCCGCGATCTTCGTGCCGCGGTTGCCGGCGACGTCGCTGAGCCATGCCGATACGACAAGCGGCCCGTCGGCCAGGACGCCGACATCGAGGGTCGGGCTGCTCTGCGTAGTGGCTGCCACCGGGAAACTCCCGGCGAGCACGCCACCCACGGGGTCCGCAATACGATAGTCACACACGCTACCGACCTCGGCCCCCGTGAGCACCAACTGCAGGACATTCCGCGTGGCGGCATTGAGGCGATTGTGGCTGAGCGCCAGAGCGTAGCCCTGCGGCGGGAGAGTGTCGTTGATCAGAGCCATCGAGGCGCGGCCCTCGTTGCCCGCCAGATCGACGTCGCGCACGGTCAGGGTGAAGGCCCCCTGCGGCAGTGCCGCATACCCGGGCAGGCCCGACAGGACGCTGACGCCGCTCTGCACCGCCGCCCAGTCGGCCAGGTTCACCGAGGCCTCCAACGCGCCCAGCCCGTCGCTGACGCAGAGGATGACCTTCGCGCCGTTGACCCGCGTGCCCGCCGGAATGCCGCCGACCAGGACCGGCGGCACCGGATCGACGACGATCGCCCAGGGCGCCGACCAGGCGCTGCGGTTGCCGGCGGCGTCACGTGCCGCTGCCTCCAGCGCGTGCGACCCCGCGGCCAGGGGCAGCCCGGTGTGGTCGTAGGTCCAGATGCCGTCCTGGCCAACGAGGGCATTGCCGATCGGCACGCCCTGCAGGCGCAGCTCGACCGTGCTGCCAGGCTCAGCCGCACCCGTGAACACGAGCGTGCGGTCACTGGTGACACGGTCGCCGGCCAGGCCCGTGTCCGTGCTGATCCCGGTCAGAACGGGCACGCCCGGTGGCGTGCCGTCGTAGGCGAACGAGGCCAACGCCCACGGCGATTGGACGTTACCGGCATGGTCAACCGCACGGCTGCCGACGCTGTAGGCAGCGCCCTCCGCCAGCGCGGCAGCCGGGACGTCAAGGCGCCAGGCCTGAGTGCCGGTGGCCACGAGCCAGAGCGTGTCATTCTCGGGCTCCCAGGCCTGCCCATCCCAGTAGCTGACCGTACCACCCTGGACCTGCCGCAGCCGTACCTCGACCCGCGCCACCCCGCTGACGGCATCGCTGGCGGTGCCCAGGATCCCACCCGGCCAGGTCGCCAAGCCCACTGTGCCCGGCATGCCGATGGTCGACACGGGCAGCCCGGCATCGTAGAGGACGCTCGCCGGTGCCGCCGGATCCTGCAGATTCCCCGCCAGGTCGACGGCTCGAGCGGCTACGCCATAGCGCACCCCGCTCGTCAGCGCGGCCGCCGGCAGAGGCACCTGCCAGGCGGCTGTGCCCGCCGCCGCAAGCCAGACCTCGCCCGCTACCCAGCCGGCGCCATCCCAGAAGGCGCCGTCGCTGGCGCGGCCGCACTGCACCTCGACACGGGCCACACCGCTGCCGCCGGCGTTGTCGCTGGCGGTCCCGCCCAGGAGCCCGCCCCAGGTCTGCGGCCCAGCCGTCGGCGCCAGCACCAGCGCGGCCGTCGGCGCGACGCTGTCGAGGAGAATCGTGTCCGAGACCTCAAGAAGGTTGCCGACGCCGTCCCGGAAACGACCGTAGACGCGCTTCTCGCCATCGCCGCCGAGGAGCTGCCAGTCGCGCGTGGCCGCCACCGTCTCCCAGTCCGACCACGGCGCACCGGCGTTGCAGAAGGACATCTCCGCGGCGCCGCTGACCGCCATCGCCAGCACCACCGACCGCGACCCCGTCGCCGCCGGCTGACCGGCACCGATGGAGAAGGACCCGGTCGGCGCTTCGGCATCAAAGGTGAAGCCGGCCTCATCGGGCTGCGCCTGCTCGTTGCCAGCGCGGTCGACGGCCCGACAACGCACCAGGTAGCTCGTCCCGCCGGCGAGATCCGCCGCCGCCAACGGCAGGACCCAGGCGCCGCCAACGGCCTCGACCGCGACCCAGAAGGCGCCGGCCTGCCAGGCAGCGCCGTTCCAGTAGTGCGTCGCCTGGCGCAACAGGCTGACCTCGACCCGCGCCACACCGGCCGGGCCGTCGTCGGCGACAGCGCCGCTCACCGCCCCGGGCCAGCTCAGCGGACCGTAGGTCGAGGCACCCAGAGCCAGCGCCGCGGACGGCGCCTGCTGGTCCAGCGTCACCTGGTCGAGCGTCGACAGAACATTCCCGGAACTCAGATCGCGAAACTCGCCATGGACAGTCTTCGGGCCGGCCCCGCCCGGCAGAACCCAGGCATAGGTCGCAGCATACGGCGCCCAGACCGCGGGAAAGCCCTCGCCATCGTTGCGAAAGCGCATCTCGAGGTCGTGGTCGCCAGCGCTCACGGCGCTGTGCAGGACAACGCTGGTCGCGTTGACGTACAGCGGATTGC
>JAAYZO010000655.1 GCA_012514865.1 Lentisphaerota bacterium
AGCTTCAGCACCAGCATGTCCCGCCCATAGCGGCGGAAGGACGGCTTGGCCAGGCCGGCGAGGAGGTGACCCATGGCCTGGTCCACCTGGGCCCGATCGGCGACCTCCCAAATGGAGCGGCGCGGGCCGGCCTCGCCATTCGGACCTTTCTCGCCGGGCTCGGACGTGACCGTGCAGGCGCCGGCCAGCAGTACCGCCGCCCGCAGGTAGTCGTAGCGGGCGTTGTCCGGATCGAGCGTGCGGGCCGTCTCCAGAGTCTCGAGGAAAGCCTGGCGCTGCTCGGCGGTCGGGTTCCCGCCAGGCCCCGCCACCACGTCGTGCGTGACATACTCGCCATAGAAGACGCGGTTGCCGCGGTCGGACTCCCATAGCTCGCGGGGTGATGACGTCAGCAGCGGATGCTCCGGCCAGAGCCGCGCCTTGCCACGGCCCAGGGCGATCACCCAGGCCGGCCGGGGGAGATTGCTGTTCCCAAGAGAGCTGAAGGTGTCGAACGCCACCGCCCATTGCAGATCGACGCTGAGGATGGCCACCACCACCGCGGCCGGCACCAGAGCAAAGCGCAACCCCCGCCGCAGCCAGGCGCGCTGGTTCAGCCGGAGGCGGTTGCCGCGCTCCAGGCCGGCGGCCACTTCCGCCACATCGCCCAGGGCCTTCACCGCCTCCGCCTGCGCCGCCGACGCCGCGAGGCCGCCGCGCTCCAGCTCCGACGCCTTGTCCTCCAGATGGCCCGCCAGCTCGGCCTGGACATCCAGACGGAGCTCGGCGTCGTCCTTCAGCCCTGAGGTCACCGTGTTCAGGTAGTCCCGAATCGTCTCATCCATGGCCGTGCCCTCCCAGAAGCGATCGCCACAGTCCAGTCCCCGGCGCGCGGGAGCGCTGGACATGGCACGTTGGAACATCGCCCGCAACGCCTCCCCGCGGGACTCGGTTCTGGCGCCCTGAAAGGGCATCATTCGTCAGCCCAGGGCAACGCCCTGGGACATCGGAAAGGACGCATCGCAGGCTGAAAGTCTGCGACAGAACCGTGCGCGTCACACCGCGATCGTTCATACGAACCCCCTGCCGCCAACGAACGGCATTCAGGCCGGCGCCGTGGCACACAGGACCGCACTCACCGCCCGGGACAGCGTCTGCCACTCCTCCACCTTCCGAACCATCGCCGCCTGGCCCTTCCGCGTCAGGGCGTAGTACTTGCGCCGCCGCCCCGACTCGGCATCGCGCCACACACTCGCGATCAGGCCTTCCTGCTCCAGGCTGTGCAGCCACGGATACAGGGTCCCCTCCTTCCACTCCAGGGCCCCCTGCGTGCGGTCGTTCACCACCTTGATGATCTCGTAGCCGTAGCGCTCCTTCTCGCTGAGCAGCTTCAGGATAATCGGAACCACCGTGCCCTTCATCATCTCGGGAGACACTGCCATGATGCACCTCCAGCGTCAGCCGGCTTGAACCCCGCATACCTCGGATGCCAAGGGTATAATACCATCGCATTCCGAGGTATGCAAGGGGGGATGATGGCGGAACCAGGGCTGTCTCGACGTTCGGTTCTGGCACCCCTTCAGGGTGCGTGGTTTGTGAATTCGCGGTTCCGGGGGTCGGGCTGCGCGCGACCCCCGGCTACGATCTGGCACCCCTCCAGGGTGACCGAGTGAGCGCCGACGCGATCGACGAACAGGGTGACCGAGTGAGCGCCGACGCGATCGACGAACAGGGTGACCGAGTGAGCGCCGACCCGATCGGCGAACAGCCCCGCCGACCTCACCAGGCGAAGGTCAGCCGCGCCAGGGCGGTGCGCGCCGCGCGGCGCTGGCCGGGGTAGAGTTCCAAGTCGTCATCGAAGAGGTTGACGCAGGCGAGGGTCAGGCTGAGGTCGGTGCGCCGCGGCGGCCGCAGGACGACCTCGAGATCGGCCTCGACGCCGGTGCGGTCGCCGCCGCGGGCCGGATTCGCGGCGTAGCGCAGAACGGCCTGCGTCACACTCACCTCGCACCACGCCGCCGGACGCCAGGAGAGGCCCAGGCCGAGGCGCTCCTCGGGGTAGTCGAAGACGTAGCGCGATGCCTCGAAGTCGGCCCCGGAGTGCTTGCGCAGGACCTCGCCGAAGGCCGTCAGGCGCAGCGTCTCGGCGACCTCCCAGACGACCTCGGCCTCCAGGCCGCGCGTGACGACGTCGCCGACGTCGGTCGCCAGCCAGCGCCCGCCGGGGGCCAGCCGCAGCCAGTCGACGGTGTGCTCGGTGTCCCTGCGAAACACCGCCAGGCGCGTGCGCACCGCCGGCGACCAGCGCGAGCGCAGGCCGGCCTCGACCTCGCGGCTCTCCTCATTCTCCAGGCCGCGGTTGCCCAGGCTCGCCGGCGACTCGTAGTCGAGCTCCGTGAAGGACGGCTGTCGGACCGTCTCGCTGATCGTGACGTAGGCCTCCTGACCATCGCTGACCGCCCAGCGCGCGCCGGCCAGGGCCAGCGGCATCGGCTCGCCGTCGCTGAAGAAGAGCACCTGCCCGCCCGCTTCGAGGGTCACCGGCCCGATCTTGTGGAAAGGCAGGACGAGCACTCCCAGGCGCTGGCGGTCATGGCGTCCAAGGCCGTCGCTCGGGGCGCCCTGCAGCACCCCGTCGCTGTCGATGCGTTCGTCCTCGGCGACGACGCGCCAGGTCAGGCCGGTGCCGTGGACCACCGAAAGTCGGCCGTCGGCACTGCCGCTGGAGACCCGCGTGCGGTGGTCATTGCGGTAGGCGTCCGGGTCGGCGTCGTTGAGGATATACTCATCGGCGAACCGCCGCGTGGAGGCGCTGAGCCGCAGGAAGTCGTCCGGCTCGGCCAGGTCATGCCGCCAGCTTCCGATCAGGAGCACGTCGGTGGTCTCTTCGCTCGCCAGCAGCGTCGGCGCGACGCCGTAGAAACCGCGTGCCCCGAAGGCCTTGTCCTGCACCGCCAGGGCCGCATCGAGCTGATCCTCGGCGGTGCGGTACTGCAGGTGCAGGCCGCCGGCGCGCGTCTCGGCGGTGTTGTGGTGGTAGTCGCGGCCGGGGAGGTCGCGGTTGGAGAGGAACAGCGCTCCGGCCCACGGCGTGCCCTCCAGAGCCCGCGAGATCACGACGCGCTCGTCATGACCGCCGCCGGTACTCAGGCCGGCCGAAGCCGCGCCGCCGGTGGCGATCGGCGCGAACTCGGCGGCGAGACTCCCGACCAGATGCCCGCTGACATCGCGGGCCTGCTCCAGGCCGGTCAGCAGGCGCACCTCCGAGAGCCACTCCAGCGGCAGCGGCATCTCGGCATGGAAGTGCTCGGTCTGCGGCTGCCGCAGCGACAGCCCGCCCAGCGCCAGACCGGCACCGCTGAAGGAGCTCCCGCGAATGCTCAGGTCAGCCTGCGCACCGCCGCCCTGCGGCGCCAGACGCAGCCCCGGTCCCGCCAGCGCCCCCGCCAGCCCAGGCGTCAGCGGCGCCGACGGCGCACGCGCCGCCGAGTCGCCGCGGATACGCAGCTCCGGGAGTTCCAGGGCACCACTCTCGGCCGACGATACCCACAGCGGCCACACAGCGCACAGCACGATCCAGAAAACACGCATCAAAGCCGACTCCTTTTCTCGCGGCGACCTCCCCTGACAGCGCCGGCAGCCTGCAAAGCTACCCGCGACAACGCCCCTGTCAACCCACCCCAGAGCGCCCGCAGGGCTGTTTGAAAGTCCGGTTCTGGCACCCCTCCAGGGTGCATGGCGTGCAATCCGCGTTTCCGGGGGTCGAGCTCTCGCGCGACCCCCGGCTACGATCTGGCACCCCTCCAGGGTGACCGAGTGAGCGCCG
>JAAYZO010000656.1 GCA_012514865.1 Lentisphaerota bacterium
ACTCCTCGCTGACCCCACAGGCGTACTCGGTGAGGAAGGGAAAGCGGCGTTCCTTGAGCCCGGCATCGCGCAGGATGAAGTTGACCATGCCGATGGCGGTGCCGAGGCGCGGCAGGGGTATGAGGTGCGTCGTGCCATCGGAGACCGGCACGGCCTCGGCCTCGAAGCCGAGGGTGACCTCGAGGGGCTCCTCGGTGTTGCGCAGGTCGCCGGGCAGGATGCTGAAGGCGGTCAGGCGCGCCCCGGCGGCCAGGCGCTTCACGGCGCCCTCGAAGAAGCGCCGGCGTTCCTCGGGGCTGACGCTGGCGAAGTAGCCGCGGTAGGCGTTGTCGTTGATGCCATCGAAACGCAGGGCGCTCTGGCCGCGCAGGGCCCCCGCGGTATCGAGGCGGGCCTCGGTGCGCACCTGCACCAGGTTGGCCGAGGCCGGCGTGATCGGCGAGGTCCGCAGGACGTCGCCCTCGGGACGCGCCACCAGGTAGCTCTGGTTGCCGAGGTAGGCCGGGAAGAGGTCCTTGGTGTTCTCGTCGGTCGGGTCCATGAGGATGACCGAGCCATCCTCGGCCAGGGCCGCCGCGATGGCGTGGTTGAAGAACGGCTGCGGCACCTCGGCGTCCTTGCGCGGGCCGTTGTGGATCAGGACCGGGAAGGCGGTGATGTCCGCCAGGCGCAGCATGGCCACCAGGAGCGCCGCCTTGTCGCGGCAGACGCCATGGCGGTTCTCGAAGGTCAGCGCGACGTCATGCGGCTCATAGCCCGGCGCCTCCTTCTCGACGGTGATGCCCATGTAGCGGATCTGCTGCGAGACAAAGCGGAAGATGGCCCGCAGGCGCGCCTCGCGGTCGGTGAGGCCCGCGACCAGCTCGGAGACCTTCGCCTGCATCGCCGGCGTCGTGCGCAGATGCGGCTCGCTGAGCTGCCAGTACCAGCGCGAGAGGTACTCCCAGTCGGGAATCGTGCTCACCAGCAGCCGCTGCACCACCGTGTACAGCGGCGGCATGCGCGGCTCGCTGTACATCTGAGCCACATCCCGGACCGCCCAGCGGTACACCAGGCGCTCGGCGGTGTCATGACGCGTGTGCTCGAGCGTCCCCGGTATCTCGGCCTTCACCGCCACGCTGCGCAGGGGCAGCTCGCGCGGCGCCCGCACTTCGTAGGTGTAGCGCAGAATCGGGCTGGTGTACTCCAGGATCTGGTAGTCGCTGAAGGTCCCCGGCACCCGCGGCTTGACCAGGTCCTCCCGCGCCACATAGCGCACCAGGTCGCCCGGCGACAGCTCCGGCAGGGTCACCTGCAGGACCTTGGAGTCCGGGTTGTAGATGTTCGACTGCATCTGACTCGGATCCACCATGACCCGGCTCTGCGCCTCCAGATCGACCGCGATGACACGGCCGTCCGGCTTGATCACCTGCACCAGCAGAAATGAGGCCGTCCCGAAGGGCAGGGTGAAGTGCCGCGTCAGGACCTGCTGATCGCGCCGGCCTTTTTCGGTGAGGACCTTGATGCAGGTGTCGTCGAGCGTGACCGCGGTGCCGTCAGCCTGGTACTCGCAGAGGATCATGTCATCGATGAGGACATCATCGGCGTTGGGGAAGCGCTCGCGGTCGACGGCGGCGGCCGCGGCCAGCACCGCCGGCATGTCCAGGAGGCCGCCCTCGGGGGCGTCCGGCAGACCCCGCGCCGGCACGGCCGCGAGGACCGCCAGGGCCGCCACCAGGGCGCAGCCGCGGGAAATCGCGCGCGGCGCCGCGCGGCGCCGCAGCAACGCAGGAAGAGAACAGAGAGCAGAACGCATCGTCGAGGGACTCCTGATCTGACCACCGGCAACCCCGGCAATGTAGCACAGGGCCGCGGCCGATGCCGGGATAGCCGGAAGGGACAGAAGGGACAGAAGGGACACCAGGGGACGCCGCCGGGAGAGGCGCCCAGCGGCGCCCGCGGGATGCCGAGCCGACGCTCGGCGCTCCCAGGGGAAGGCGCCGGGAGGAGCGCCCGCGGCGCACGGGGGTGCTGCGGTTGCGGGCGCCGCAGTCCGACTTGTCAGACTTGTCCGACTAGTCAGACCTGTCCGACTCCCCTGCCCCGCCCGCCGGGGGCCGTCTTCCCGGCCCCGGCGGCGGCGCGCGGGCGTTTGACAGCCGGGCCGGCGGCCGCCAGATTGGGGCCATGCCGGCAGGGCCTGGCTGTGCCGGCGGCGATGACACCCCAACGAGGGACGACCATGAGCGCAGGACGCCTGCAGGCCGAACACGGCACCATCTACGCAGCCCCGAAGGACTTCCTCGGCTATGTCGGCTGGCCGTCGGTGGCCCGCCTCGAGGATGGCACCCTCGTGGCGGTCGCCTCCGGCCTGCGCCATCGGCATGTCTGCCCCTTCGGGCGGACCATCCTCTGCAGCAGCGCCGACGATGGCCGCACCTGGACGGCGCCCCGCGTGATCAACGACAGCCCGATCGACGACCGCGACGCCGGCGTCGTCGCCCTCGGCGGCCGGCGTCTCCTGGTGACATGGTTCAGCAGCGACACGCGGCGGTACTACCCGCCCGAGAAGCTCGAGGCGTTCCTCGAGGGCCTCCCGGAGGAGCATCGTGCCTGGTGGCGTGCCGGCATGGCCCGCCTCTCCGACGCGGCCCGCGAGCGCTTCGAGGGCGCCTGGCTGCGCCTCTCCGAGGATGGCGGCGGGACGTGGGGGCCGGCGGTGCGCTGTCCGCTCAACGCCCCGCATGGCCCGACGCGCTGCCGTGACGGCGCCCTGC
>JAAYZO010000657.1 GCA_012514865.1 Lentisphaerota bacterium
GACGCCCAGCGGCTCAAGGACGCCTACCTCAAGGCCCACCCACGGGCGCGCTGAACGCGCCGCCCGACGGCCGCGGCAGCGCGGGCCACGTCGACACCGGAACCCCCGCGGCAAGCTCGCCGGCATCTTCCAAGGTGCCGTTGTCCAGGAGCACCACCGCACAGCCGGCCCGGCGGGCCGCGGTCAGGCCCAGGGCGCTGTCCTCGAAGACCACCACCTGCGACGGGCCGAGGCCGAGACGCTGCAGGGTCAGGTGGATCATCTCCGGGTCGGGCTTGCGCTGGCGCACGTCATCGACCGTCGTCACGACCCCGAAGCAGTCCAGGAGCCCGACTTGAGCGAGGGCCATCTCGACGAAGTGCCGAGGCGAGTTGCTGGCGACGGCCAGCGGCCGCCGGCCCGACCAGGCACGCACGAAGGCCGCCGCGCCCGGGTACAGCTCGGCGCGGAAGTCGCGGTAGAGCACCTCGAACTTGTGCGCGGCGATGCGCTTGGGGTCGGCGTCGAGGCCATGTCGCCGGACGAGTTCACCCGCCAGCCAGAGGCTGGTGTTGCCGCGGAACTCGAGGGCGTCGGCCGCGGTGATCTCGTAGCCGGCCAGGTCGCGCATGGCGGTCG
Organism: Lentisphaerota bacterium; assembly: GCA_012514865.1. Classification (GTDB taxonomy): domain Bacteria; phylum Verrucomicrobiota; class Lentisphaeria; order Oligosphaerales; family JAFGRS01; genus JAGVUW01. The sequence goes on from JAAYZO010000657.1 coordinate 619, forward strand.
CGAAGGCGCGCAGATGCCATGGCTCCGAGTCGATCAGGGTGCCATCGAGATCGAAGATGAAGGCCTGGAAGCGCTCAAGCTGCATGGTCACGTACCCTTGGCCGAGCCGTGACGGCGTCGGCCGGTGGCCTACACGCCGAGGTGCCGCCGCAGCGTCGCCGGGTCGCAGCCGCGCACCAGGACGCGCTTGTCGCGGCCGGTCTCGCCCTGGAGGATGCACACCGCCGAGCGCGGTACCCCGGCCTTCTCGGCGAGGAATCGGCACAGCTCGGCGTTGGCCTTGCCATCGACGGGCGGTGCCTGGACAGCGATCTTGAGGCGTTCGCCGACCATGCCGACGACGGCGGTCTGGCGGGCCCGCGGCTGCAGGCGCAGGCAGAGCACGGTGCCCTCCGCGTGCACGGCCAGGCCGGCGGGTGCCGGGTCCTTCACGGCGTCGGGGTCCCCGGGCCGGCCGTGCCGGCGTTGTCGGCTCCGGCCTCCGCCGCGGCCGCGGCGGACGGGGCCGTCCCATCGGCCGCCGCCTCAGCGTCGGCCGTCGCCGCCGCCTCATCGTCGGCCGCGGCGGCGGCCGACGGGCCGTCCGGGACGGCGTCGGCGAGGGCCTGCGGCACCGGCAGCTCCAGGCCGAGGAGATCATAGACCTGCTGAGCGCTCAGGGTCTCGACCTCGAGGAGCTTCTTGGCAAGCCGCTCGAGCTGTTCGCGGTGGGCGCTGAGGAGGGCCGTGACCGTATGCACGGTCGCATCGATGATCTGGCGGACCTCGATATCGATCTCGCGGGCGGTCTCCGGGCTGTAGTCCTCATTGCGGACGATATCACGGCCGAGGAAGACGGGCTCATCGCGGCCGCTGTACGAGAGCGGCCCCATCTTCTCGCTCATGCCCCACTGGCAGACCATGCGGCGGGCGATGTCCGTGGCCTGGCGGATATCGGCGGCGGCGCCGCTGGTCACCTCGCCGAAGATCAGCTTCTCGGCGACGCGGCCGCCCATGAGCATGGCCAGCTCGTCCATCAGCTCGCTGCGGCTGTGCGTATAGCGGTCCTGTTCCGGGAGGTGCATGGTGGCGCCGAGGTAGGCCACGCCGCGCGGGATGATGGTGATCTTGTGCAGGGGCGTACCGTGCTTGGAGTAGATGCCGACGAGGGCATGGCCGGCCTCGTGGTAGGCGGTGACCAGGCGGTCCTTCTCGTCGATCTTGCGGCTGCGCCGTTCCTTGCCCCAGGCGACCTTGTCGCGGGCTTCCTCCAGGTCACCGAGTTCGACGGCCTCCTTGCCGTTGCGTGCCGCCAGGAGCGCGGCCTCGTTGATGAGGTTGGCCAGGTCGGCGCCGCTGAAGCCGGGGGTGCCGCGGGCGATCACGCCGAGGTCGACGCCGGTCGCCATCTTGATCTTCTTGGCGTGCAGGCGCAGGATGCCGAGGCGGCCATTGACGTCGGGGAGGTCGATGCGGATCTGGCGGTCGAAGCGGCCGGGCCGCAGCAGGGCCGGGTCGAGGACATCCGGGCGGTTCGTCGCCGCGATGACGATGATGCCGCTGTTGGTCTCGAAGCCGTCCATCTCCACGAGAAGGGCATTGAGCGTCTGCTCGCGCTCGTCATGGCCGCCGCCGATGCCGCTGAAGCGCGAGCGGCCCACCGCGTCAATCTCGTCGATGAAGACCAGGCAGGGCGCGTGGCGCTTGCCCTCCTCGAACATGTCGCGCACACGACTCGCGCCGACGCCGACGAACATCTCGACGAAGTCCGAGCCGCTGATCGAAAAGAACGGCACGTCGGCCTCGCCGGCAATGGCGCGGGCCAGGAGGGTCTTGCCGGTGCCGGGAGGGCCGACCATCAGGACGCCCTTGGGGATGCGCCCGCCGAGTTTCTGGAAGCGTGCCGGGTCACGCAGGTACTCGATGATCTCCTGCATCTCCTCCTTGGCCTCGGTGATGCCGCTGACATCCTTGAGGGTGACGCGTTCCTGGCTCGGGTTGATCATGCGGGCACGGCTCTTGCCGAACTGCAGGGCGCCGCGCCCGGCGGCCTTGAGCTGACGCGAGAAGAGGAAGTAGATCAGGGCCACCAGAATCAGGATGGGCAACAGCGAGAGGAGGATGCTCCCGACCATATTGCTGTTCCGCTCGGCGCTGTACTCGGTGTGGTCGCGCAGCAGATCCAGAAGGCTGTCCGTCAGGACCACCTCGACCCGGTACTTCACCAGCGCCTTGTCGTCGGAGACATCGACATTCGGCGGCCAGTAGCTGCCGCGGATAGTCTTGATCGTGTACCCCGAGGACGGGTCCTCGACGACGACGGCGTCCTGAACGCGGTCGTCGAGGAGGTAGCGCTCGAACTCATGCCAGGGCAACCGCTCGACGTCCTGGTCGTGGCTGGCGCGGTAGAGCAGGATCAGGGTCGGGGCGGCGAACAGCACCAGGAGCCAGAAGAAGAGCATCCGCATCGGCTGACGGCCGGCGGAGGCATCGGGGCGGGGCGGTCCGCCGCGCGGGCGATTGGGCTTATCGTGATCGTTCTCGTCTGCCATTCTGTAGTATCCGACTTCCTCGTCGTAAGCGTGTTCGGACAACCCTCCGGCGGGGCCACGGGCGTCCGGGCGATTCCTCCCGGGTGGCGCTCGCGTCGGCCCCTGGAGGCGGCCCGGCGACGGGCCTTCCGACTCCGGCTCAGGCCTATCGTGCGACGGCCCGGCCAAGCCGGGCCACCGCGCGAGGGCCTCACCGGTCTCCCATGATCTTCGCCAGGAAGAGCACCAGGGCCACCACCGTCAGCAGGCCCAGGAAGCCGATCATGCACCAGATGACCAGCATCTGCTTGCGGTTCTCGCGATGCATGCCGCCGCGACGCGTGGCGTGGCTGCCGCGGCCGAGGTTGGGCATCTCCGACACCGGCAGGTCGCCAGTCTCGGTGTCCTGCAGGTTGATCACCGTCTGTGTGGTGCTGCCATCGCTGCGCCGGCTCTCCGACTCGAAGAGCATCTCGACGCCGCCGACCTGGAGGATGTCGCTGTGCACCAGCGGCTGGACGTCGTCACCCTCGACCTTGACGCCGTTGACGCGGGTGCCGTTGGTGCTGCCGTGGTCACGCACCCCATAGCTGCCGTTGGGGAGGCGCTCCAGGGTGCAGTGGTGACCGCTGATGGTCGCATCGGGTATGCAGACGTCACAGGCCTCGGTGCGGCCGACCGCGTAGCTCTCCGCGCTCAGCTCGAAGGACTGCCCGCGCAACTGCTCGGAGAGAACAATGAGTTTCGGAGTACCCGCCATGAATTCTGTGACTCCTTCGCGTCACGCGGCCGACACAGCCCCGCGCCGGGCGGCCTGAGCCAGGCACGCAGAGGCAGAAAACGCTGTGCCGTGTCCAGGCAAACGGCCACTAAGTGTACTCTGTTCTAGCTGTATCGCCAAGGTCCCAAGTCCAAAAAAACACGTTCGCCGCACCGCAATGCGGCCAGAGTCGCCTCACCCCGGCGGCGGCTGAGCCTCAATAACCGCCTTGACCTCCGGGGCCGCCGCGACGCTCTCGGCGAACACGGGGTAGCGCTGCCGCAGTTCGGTCCAGGTCGTCCGCGCCTCGTCGAGGCGCTGCTGACTGACGAGGAGGCGCAGGGCCAGGACCATGGCGCGGGGCGAGTAGGACGGGTGGTCGTCGAGGATGTAGGCCTTGATGGCATACGGCAGGGCCTGGGCCGGATGGCCCTGGCGGGTCAGGGCCTCGGCCAGGACCCAGCGGGCCCGCGTCAGGGCCTCCTGATCCAGCCCCGGGACTGCCAGGCACTGCTCGGCGGCGACGACCGCCTTCGGTATCTGGTCCTGCAGCAGGAAGAGTTCGGCCTGCGCCGAGATGATCTCCTCCTCCGGCGCCAGGGCCAGGCCGGGCTCACTGGCGAGGGCCTCCTGGCGGCGCCGGCGCAGGTCGGCCAGGACCGCGCCGGCGGCGTCGAAGCGGCTCTGCGCGGCCAGGATGCTCGAGAGCCTCAGGGCGGCGCGCTGCGCCACACTGAGGTCGGCATTCTCCAGCAGGCCGCGGCAGATGCCCTCGCTCAGCGCGAGCTGGTTGCGGGCGTAGTAGAGCGTCTCCAGGCGCAGGAGCAGGTCGACGGGAAAGGGCGGGCGATCGGTGGCGGGGAGGCTGAGGACCGCGGCGAAGGTATCGAGGGCCTCGTCCTGACGGCCCATGTCGAGCAGTGCCGACCCGAGGTAGAAGCGCGCGGCGGCGGCGACGCTGCCGGCCTCGGCCTCGCCGAGGGCGGCGCGGAGGTCCTCGACGGCCGCCTCGTGGGCGTCCTGCTGGTAGCGCAGGTAGCCAGCGTAGAAGCGCAGGCGGGCGCGCTCCGGCGGTGTCGTGGCCTTGGCGAGGAGGTCCTGGACGATCTGGATGGCGCGGTCGATGCGCCCCGCCGTCGGGTAGAGCTCGCCGAGGTGCTGCAGGGCGCGCCGGCTCTCGGCCTCGGCCTGCGGGTGCTTCTCGAGAAGGTCCTCGAAATCGCGGATGGCGCCGTCGTGATTGCCAAGCTGGCGTTCGCATTCGCCGGCTTTAAGGAGGTAGTAGGCGGCGCGGGGCGAGTCCGGCGTGGCAGCCAGGCGGCGGAAGACCGCCGCGGCGTCACCCAGGCGCTCGAGCTTGACCAGGCTGTCGGCCAGCAGGCGGGCGGCCTCCTCGCGCTGCGGCGCCGCGCCGACGAGGGCGTCCTCGGCGCGGCGGAGGTAGGCCGCCGCCTTCTCGTGGTCGCCGTTGGCGTGACAGAGCGTCCCGGCGATGAAGTGCACCAGCGGCAGCTCGCCGGCCTTCGGGTAGTCGGCCGCGAAGCGGTCCGCGCCGGCCAGGACCTCCTCGTAGCGTTTCAGCGCGGCGAGGCAGACGACCTCCTGGTAGCGCGCCCGTCGCACGATGTCCTCAGGGGCGGCCGTGGCTGCTGCCAGGCCCTGGAACAGCGGCAGTGCCGCGGCGTGGTCCTCGAGGCCGACGAGGCTGAGGGCCTGGACGAAGTCGACCTCGACATCGCGGGCCTCGGGGTAGAGCCGGCGCCAGTCGGCGGCGGCCCCGGCGGCCTTGGCGTAGTCGCCGGTCAGGTAGCGCGCCCAGGCCAGGCGTTTGCGCGCCTCGCGGGCGAAGGCGCCCTCGGGGAACTCGGCGACGACGCGCTCATAGCCATTCAGGGCGTCGCCGTAGGCCTCGCGGGCGAAGCGCGCCTCAGCCAGGCGGTACAGCGCCTCCTCGCGCAGCGTCGACGGTATCGCCGGGGCCTCGGCCAGACGCTGGAACTGCTCGCCGGCCGACACGTTGTCGCCGCGGCGCTGCGCCGCGATGGCCATGGCGTAGAGGGCGTAGGGCCGGTACGAGTGCCGGTCATCGAAAGGCGATTCGGCCAGACCGCGGTAGATCGCCAGCGCCGCGTCGGGCTTGTCCTGGCGCTCCTGACACTGCGCCACGAAGTACAGCGCTGTCTCGCGCAGGACGCTGTCCTCATGCGCAGTCAGCCGCCGGAAGCAGGCCTCGGCGCCGGCGTAGTCCTGGCGGTTGTAGAGCAGGTCGCCCTTCCAGAGCGCGAGCTGCACCGCCAGCTTGTGGTCGGGCCAGCGTTCCTGGAAGCGGTCCATCGCCTCGAGCATGGCCGGCTCCTGGCGCAGATGACGCAGGCAGAGGATGCGCCGGTAGCTCGCCTCCGGGCCGAGGGCGTGCTCGGGGAAGCGCTCGGTGAAGCTGCGGTATTCCTTCTCGGCAAGGTCGTAGAACTTGCGGAAGAAGAGCCCCTCGGCAAAGCGGTAGTGGCTCTCGGGCGTGGCCAGGTCGGGCGCCGGCTCCTGAGCCACCAGCAGAGCGAGGCCCATCGCCACGGCTCCGACGGCGACCCGGAGGGTCCTCGGCAGGATCGATGGCGATCGGCTCATGGGCGACTTCCGACTTGCGGTCAGGGCACTCAGGGCGGTGGCGACTCCGGAGGGAGGGTCGCGAAGGCGACGTTGCGAACGTCGGCCTTGCGGCAGATATCCAGGACCTGGATGACATGCTCGTGGTGGGTCCGCCGGTCGGCCCGCACGATCACCGGCTGGTCCTTGAAGGCATCGGCAATCAGACCCATGATGCGCTGAAGCTCTTCGGGGCTGCGCTCGACGCTGTTGATGAAGATGGCGCCCTTCTCGTCGAGGTTGATGATCAGCTCGCGATGGCGCACCGGCCGCAGGCCCGAATCGGCCGTGGGCAGAGTGATCCCGACGATGTGCTCCCACTGCGCGAACAGCGTCGCCGACATGAAGACGATCAGGACCTGGAACATCATGTCGACCATGGGCGCCATCTGGAAGCCCGCGGCCGTCTCATTGAAGCGTCTGCGAAAGTTCATGGCACTGCTCCGCCCGAACTGCCGGCAATCACGGCCTCAGGCCACCCGCGTCTGGCGCCGCAGGGCACAGCGGCGAAGGACCTTCGTGCAGGCCAGCTCCATGCCGCCGACGACGCGGTTGACATGGCCGCGGAAGAAGGCGTAGATGGCCATGGTGACAATCGCCACCAGGAGGCCCGCGGCCGTGGTGTACAACGCCTCGGCCACACCCGCGGCCAGGGCATCGGCCTTGTTGGCGAAGTTCACCCCCGCCGTCAGACCGGCAAACGACCGCATCATGCCCAGCACGGTGCCGAGCAGACCCAGCATCGGGCAGATCACCGCGATGTCCTGAAGGTACTGAATACGCTGCCAGAGGGCGCTGGCCTGACGCGTGCCCTCGTCCTCGATGGCGTCACGGACCAGCATGTAGTCCACACGGCTGTCCCCGGCCAGCAGTTCAGCGCCGCTGGCGATGATGCGGGCGGCCGGGGCGTCGCTGTTGGCGCAGACCGCCCGCAGGGCCTCGATGTCGCCCTCCTCGGCGGCGTCCTCGGCCTCACGCAGAAAACGTTTCGGGTAGAGCATCCCGGCCCGGATCGTGAAGGCGAAGAAGAAGGACAGGAAGATCGACACGAACGAGACCGCGGCAATCGCCTTCATGGCGAAGCCGCCCTTCTCGAAGATCTCCCGCAGGGGTATCTGACGCACCCCCTCCTCGGCTGCCAGCAGGGCCAGGGGGGCGACAGCCAGGGCGACGGCTGCGAGCCGAACCAGATGGCGATCCCAACGGTGAGCTGCCATGGGCGAACACTCCCACATCTCTGTCAGTCGCTTCAGGGCGCGTCGGCCAGGCCCGCCGAGCGCGGCCCGTGCGTCGCGGCGCACACCCTCAACCGGATAACCGTCCGGGCGGCGGTCGGATTGGCGATGCCATGAAATATAGGTGCCATCGGGCCATCCGGCCAGGCCACCCGCGCCAGGGGCAGGGCTGATCGAAGATCGCGTCAGCGCTCACCTGGTCACCCTGAAGGGGTGCCAGATCGTAGCCGGGGGTCGCGCGTAGCACGACCCCCGGAACCGCGAACCCACGCACCACGCACCCTGAAGGGGTGCCAGAACCGGACTTTCAAA
>JAAYZO010000658.1 GCA_012514865.1 Lentisphaerota bacterium
GCCTGCTCCAGCCGGCAGTAGGCGAGCAACTGCCGCGAGGCTCGGATGAGGTCCTGATCGCCGAGGGTCTCCGCCAGCGCGAGAGCCTGCTCCGCCTTGCGTATCCCCGGCTCGATCTCGGCGGGCTTGAACAGCGACTCGTCCCAGCGCCGCGCCGAGACCATCTGCCAGAGCCGCCCGAACCACGATGAGTACAACTGCCGCGGCCAGCACGACTCCAGGCGGGCCGCCTGCGGCATGGCCATGGCGTCGATCCAGGCCAGGAAGCCGGCCGGGTCGCGGAAGCCCTGCCGACAGGCCCAGGCCTCGGCGAAGTCGCGTGCCGAGCGCCCATCCGCGTTCCAGCCGTACTCAGCCAGGGCGCAGATCCGGTAGTTATACAGACGCCGGCAGCTATCGCTGTCGGCATAGCCGCCGGGGGTGAACTGCCAGGCGCCGATATAGTGCTCCGCCGCGATCCCCGCCAGGCGGGCGCGGATGTCCTCCGACAGGAAGGCCGACGTCAGCGCGACGATGTTGCAGCGCGCGATGCGTTTGCCCTGGGCGGCGAACGCCGCCAGGAGCCGGTCGTCCGGGCCGTCGCAGCCCATCGAGGCACGCAGGACCACGTCAGGGGGCAGCGCCGCCGCGATGTCGCGGATCTGGTCGTCAGGGTAACGGCGGTCGGGCGGCGGCAGGAAGCCGCCGCGGCCGAAGAACAGGCTCAGGCGCAGGTCCGGGTAGGCCTTCTTCGCCTCCTGCCAGGCCGCCAGCGTCACCCGCGCTTCCGCCCGGAACTGGCCCTCCTTCTGGCAGGACTCGCACTCGCAGGCGGCGGTCGGAAACTCGCTCATCCAGACCATGATCTCGGAGGCCTTCTGCGCCGCCAGGCCGGTCATCACACCGGTCAGGATCGTCACCATGTCCGGATGCGAGGCGCAAGGCACGCGCTGATTGAAGGTCCGTCCGAAGGTGAACGGGTCCTTCGCGCCCTCCCCCTTGCCGATCAGGTGCGGGAACGCCTCCTTGTAGCCCGGGCAGCGCGCCTCCCAGAAGTCCATGTGGGTCGGGCCGGGCACGACCTCAGCGGCGTACTCACGGGCCCGCTCATACGGCGGCGTCCAGTCCTTCCGGACCGCCTCGTCGAGTTCGTTGTAGGTCGAGAACGGGCGAATCCCGGTGTCTTCCACGGCGAAGTGGTGGATGACGAAGAACCGGTTCATCTTCATCGACGCCAGCCATGGCACCAGGCTGACCGGCATGTGCCAGAAGCCGCGTTCCTCGAGGTCCGGCCAGTCGACCACGCTGGCGAGCGGTATCTCGGCCAGGTCGGGACGCAGATGCGCCTCCAGCCACTGCGACAGGGTGCGCGTCCCGTAGTAGAGCCCGCGGTCGGCCAGGGCCGCGACCACCAGCCGGTCGGTGCCGACCGGCTGGATGACGTAGGCCTGATCGCGGTTCGGCACCGCCTGCAGACGCGACGCCTCGGGCACTTCGATGCCCTCGAGACGGCCGTCGGCATCGAGGAGGCCGATGACAATCTCAAAGCCCTTCCCCGTCGGCGCCACGCCGGTCTTCGACTGGAACAGCTCCACCACGGCCTCGAGCGCGCCGCGCTCCAGTCCGGCCGCTCCGGCCCGGCCCCGAATGGTCACCTCGCCGGGCGTCAGGCGACGCACCTGCCTGACCGTAAGCTCCTGCGGCAGCGGCAGCACCTCGCGCCGCCAGGCCGACGCGTCCGGCGCTGCCACCGGCATGACCTGCGCCGGCGCGGCGCAGCCGACCAGGAGAACCGCCGCCACCCAGGTCCGTCCGATCATGGCCATTCCCTCCTGCCGCGATGTGCCTGTAGCCCGATCGCCGCCACGGGGTGAGGCCATCGGCCTGCCCCCGCGCCGGAGATCGGGCTCTGACGGCAGGCGCCGAAGGAGGCCCCTGCCGCCGATACGATACATCGAAAGACCCCGTGAGGCACTCTACGGGAACAGGCAGCCGCACGCCGGCGTCACGTTGCGGCACGGTCACCGGTGCGGCACGTGTGTCCACGGCGCCGTCCGTGGACCTCCGGGGCGCCGGCCGCGGCACCCGGGGGAGCGCGACTCGGCTCGTGAGCCCAACTCCGCCCCGCCGGCGCCGTGGCGCTGTGCCTTGCGGGTATGCCGCAGTATGATAGGGCCAGGCGCCGAGCCGGCGTTCGGCGCTCCAGAGTCGCAGGCCTTCAGCCTGCAGTGGGGGGGTGTGCGGTTTCCCGGGGCGTTGCCCCGGGCTGATGAATGATGCCCTTTCAGGGCGTCGGAGCGTAGCGGCCGCGGGGGCGTCACGGGGCGTCACGCAGCCTGGAGGGCTGACAGGGCGGCGACGACGGGCGGCCTTGTCGCAGGCCTTCAGCCTGCCATGGGGGCGTGTGCGGCTTCCCGGGGCGTTGCCCCGGGCTCGTGAATGATGCCCTTTCAGGGCGTCGGAGCAACGCGCAACATCACGCAGCCTGAAGGGCTGACATTCGACAGCCCAGGGCATCGCCCTGGGTAGGCACCAACAACCATCATTTCCACCCTGCAGGGGTGGGACAAGTGGAGGGGGGCCAGACCATGGGCCAGTCCCTTGCGAAGCTTGTGGTTCACTTGATCTTCAGCACCAAGGACCGGCTCCCGGTCCTGACGCCGGCCATCCGGGAGGAACTCAACGCCTACATGGTCGGCGTCCTGCGCGAGTTCGACAGCCCTGCCCTCCTGGTCAACTCCGTGGCCGACCACGTGCACATCCTGGTCATGCTGTCGAAGAATGTGGCCTTGGCGAAGGCCGTCGAGGAGGTCAAGAAGAGCTCATCGAAGTGGGTGAAGACCCAAGGGGCCGAGTTCGGCGACTTCCATTGGCAGAACGGCTATGGCGGGTTCTCGGTGAGCCAATCGAGCATCGACGCAGTTAACCTGGATAATTCACGCGCGTCGTGCTTGAAGCCGTTACTTACTGCCAGAAAACCTTGCAAAGCAACGGCTTGTACATTGAAAAGGGACGTCTGAACGGTATGTTGGGTGTTAGCCGACAACCAA
>JAAYZO010000659.1 GCA_012514865.1 Lentisphaerota bacterium
GGCGGTGAGCAGCAGGGCATCGATCTCGATGGAGGAGAAGAGGTACTGGATGCAGGTACCCGAGAAGCCCCAGGCGATGGCGCCCGCAAGCGTCGCGAGGATGCCCTGCACCATGCGTCCCTGGTCCTGTTCCGTCATGCTACCCCCACCTCGTTTCCACGTTGGGAAAGCATAGCGCAAGGTTGATTTCCGATCTCAGCCGAACACATTGAGCTGATGGCTCGCTCCCGCAGTTAACCGAACGCCCCCGCGGCCCCTCTCGGGCCCCGGGGGCGCCATTTTCCCAGTTGAAGGAATGGTGGAGATGTGTTTCGATGGGTCCGGTGGCCATGCCCCGCCCGCCGCCCGGCACCTCTTCCCAGACTCAGCCGGACGGTCGGTCCGTCTATTCCGTTTTTCTCCTAGGCTAGGCCAGCGGGGCATCGCCCCTCTCTGCGCGCGCCCTCTCGATGAGCCCCGGCGTCAGGTCGAGTTCCCCGATGGGCACGTCCCCCACGCCGTAGGCGTCCAGCAGCGCCGCCGCGTCCTCCCCGAGCATCGCCCTGAAGGCGCGCGCGGGCGTCGCGAAGCCGAGCGCGCCGCGGGGCTCGGAGTTCACGTGCGACATGGCCAGCGCCAGGTCGGCCGGGACGAGCCGGTCGAACCTGATTCCGGCGCCCTTGGGCAGCAGCTTCCTGATCTCGACGTGGTTGCGCTCGCAGGCGCCCTTCTGGTCGCTGCGCCTGGGGTCGCAGTAGAACAGCCTCGTCTCGCCCGGCCCCTCGCCGAGCAGCGCCGCGATCGCCGCCTCGTCGGAGAACTCGGCGCCGTTGTCGGTGAGGACGGCGCGGAACACGCGGCGCGTCCCGTCGGCGCCGAGGATGGCCCGGACGCCCCCCAGGGCGTCCGCGACGCACCCGGCGGTCTTCTCCTCCAGCGGCAGCGCGAGCTGGAGCCTGCTGGGGCGGTGCAGCAGCGTGAGCAGGCAGGCGGAGTCCTCCCGGGCCCCCTCGACGGTGTCCATCTCCCAGGCCGCGGCGCACGCGTCCTCCCCGAGGGCGAGGAACGCGGCATGCGACCTGCGGGCGGAGTGGCGGGTCGCCGCCCGGCCCGCGGCGCGCTTCCTCGGCCTGTAGCCGACCTTGCGCCTGAGCTCCATGCTGGTCATGCCGTCGTAGCCCGCCGAGACCCAGCGGTAGATGGTCGACGGCGACAGGTCCACCGGGCCGCCGTTGCGCGCCGCCATCTGCTCGGGCGACAGCCCCCGGCGCAGGCAGTCCCTTATCGCCTCCAGCCTGGCCGCCGCGGCGGGCTCGTCGGCGTCTATCCCGCGCCTGGACGAGACGAGGACCGAGTCGGCGCACAGCTGCGCGGCCCGGGCCTCGTAGAAGACGTGGGGGCGGCGCTTGCAGCCGATCGCGCGGTACCGGCCGCAGCCGTTGCAGCATCGCGGCCACGCCGCCAGGCGCGGGCAGGCCGCCGACAGGTCGGCGGAGGCGTCCACGCGCTCGCCGCGCCTGGCCTTCGGCGCCGTCACGAACCTGTGCGACGCCACCTCGGCGCTCACCGTCGAGGGCGACCTGCCCAGCTCCCTCGCGATCTCCCTGCACGACGCCCTGCGCTCCAGCATCCTCTGGACCGTGTCCCGCTCGTGCCTCGTGAGCCTTCCGTAGGCCCTCGGGACCGCCCTTGCGGAGCCGCTTTTCTTCTTTCCGGACATGCCGTCCTCCGATCTCCCGGGGCCGGCCGATCCGGCCCTCAGGGTATCGGGTTCCCACATTCATCCGCACATGTACGGATGAATGTGGGAGGTGTTCGGATAAAGTTGATAATCAAGGATTGTGGGGGAGAGAACACATTTCAGATTCTCGCTTGCAAGCTGAGGGACGTTCGCCTATAGTTACCTACGCACGCGGGCTTGGCGCAGTTGGTAGCGCGCCACCTTGCCAAGGTGGAGGTCGCGGGTTCGAACCCCGTA
>JAAYZO010000660.1 GCA_012514865.1 Lentisphaerota bacterium
TATCGCCGGTGTTGCCGACCGCAAAGGAGTAGACCACGTCGCGCCCGGCGTACTGGCTGGTGGTACCGGTCTGGGTCACGACCAGCCGCGGCGCCACGACGCGGGTCTCAGCCAGGGCCTCGGCACGCAGGCCCTCGGCGGCACTGGCCAGGGCCCGCACCGCATAGACGCCGGTATGGCCGGCTGTCAGCGCCAGGGTCGCCTGACGCGACGCGCCGACTCCCAGCGCGCCCAGTGCATACGCGACCTGGCGGCTGCCGTCGCGCTGCGCCAGGCCCTCGGGAAACGCCACCTGCAGACGGACGTCACGGCAGGCCGCCGTGCCGGTGTTGCGCACCGTCACCTGGACCGGTATGGCATCACACAACGTCGCCTCGGGCGCGATGCCAAGATCCAGGGTCAGGGCAGGCTGGGTTGAGGCGACCGTCACGCACAGCGGCGCACGGTACGAGGTGTCGCTGCAGAAGGTCAGTGCCCCGGTCTGCGGCGTCACCGCCCGCACCTGGATCAGGCGCGACTCGCGCACGCCCAGCGTTCCCAGACGCCAGGTGGCCACGCCATCGCGGACTTCGCCTTGCGGCGACGAGCCCAGCACGGCCGTCCCCGGCGGCAACCGCTGCACCACGACGACGTCGAGGACGGCGCCGTCAGAGAAATTCGAGACGCGCAGGCGGTAGTCGAAAGGCTGTTGCGGACGGACCTCGCGCGGCATCTGCTGCTCGAGGTCGATGACGCTGGCACCCGGGGCACCCCCCGGGATCGTGCGGCGCGCCGTGACCCAGCCGCCGCTGTCAGCCGACGGCGCCTGGGCCAGGAGAAGCCCGGCGCCGCAGCACCAGAGACACAGGCTCACAAGACCCGACCGCCTCGACCTCGTCGTCATCGCTCGGTCCTCCATGGCTGACCGCCAACCACGCCGGTGAACGCCGCGCCATACCCCCGAAAAATCGACGGCCGCCCCCCGCTGGACGCAGAGCGTCTCGAGGGGGCGGCCGCCGAAGCTGCTTCGTGCCGCCGCGGCGGTGACCTCACGGCCACCGCACACGGCTCACGATTCGGTCAGTACTGGTGCGTCGACTCGGTCTCGTTCACCGGGCGATCCAGCACATCGCTGTCCAACTGGACCGCGAAGCGGATGTCGCCAGCCTTGACGGCCTTGACCACCACACGCCATTCGGCCTTGGCCTTCGGGGCCAGAGCCGGCAGGGCGGCGAAGGTGACGGTCTTGCCGGAGGCCGTGCCGACGGTGGCGCCGCTGCTGCTGACGTAGCTCTGGGTGTCCTCGAGGGTGGCGACGATCTTGATGTTGGTGTCGACGGCGGTGCCCTGGTTCGTGACCGTGATCACGTAGGTCTCCTGGCCGTTGACTTCGATCGGGTCAGCCACGTCGATGACTTCCAGGAGCAGGGCGGCGACGCCCTTGATCTCGGTGCAGGCAGTCGCGGCGACGGGCTCGGCGCAGGTCGCCTTCGCCTCGGCCTTGTTGCAGTGACGGCCCTGGGCCACGGCCTTGCCGGTGATGCCGAAGGTCTTGCTGGCAGCCGGAGCGAGGTTGCCGACGTTCCAGGTGATGACATTGCCGACCACGGCACCGTTGTCGGTGGCGCTGACGAACTGCACGCCGGCCGGCAGGGTGTCGGTCACGACGGTGTTGGCGGCGACCGCGTCACCCTTGTTGGTGACCGTGACGCTGTAGGTCACCGGGCGGCCTTCGTAGACCATCTCGGTGGCCGTCTTGGCAATCGTCAGGACGGGCTGCTTGACCACGGTGGTCGCCGTCGCATCGTCGGTCAGGCCGGCGTTGGCGGTGGCCACGGCCTTGTTGACATACGAGCCGGTCTTGGCGGCCATGGCGTTGAGGGTGAATTCCTTGCTCTCGCCGGCGTTCAGGGTGCCGACATCGAAACGCACCTCGGTCTTGCCGTCGGCGGTCTTCAGGCCGGCCGGCAGGGTGTCGGTCACGACCACGCCCGTGGCGGGGCCGGTACCCGGGTTCTTCACCGTCAGCTTGATCGGGATGATGTCGCAGACCATGACTTCGGCCGGGGCGACCTTGTCAAGAGTCAGCTTGGGCTCGACCGCCTTGATGGTCAGGCAGAGCTTCTCCTTGTAGGAGGCGCGAACGCAGTTGGTGTACTCACCCGTGCCGGTCGCCGCGGCCTTCAGGGTGATCGTCTTGCTGCCGCGGCCGGGGATCGAGCCGAGGTCCCAGGTCATGACATTGCCGGCCTGAACGCCGTTCGGCGTCGAGCTCTTGTAGGCGATGCCCTGGGGAATGGTGTCGGTGATCACGACCTCGTCGAGTTCGCAGGGCGTCAGGTTCGTCGCCTTGATGGTGTAGGCGAACTCCTGGCCGACGGCCACTTCAGCCGGGGCGCTCTTCTCGAGGAGCATGACACTGCTGGCCTCGGCGCCGGTCGGGATGGCCTGGCGCGTCACGATGTTGGCGCCGTCACGACCGACCACCGGGCAGCCGGTCGAGGGCGCGAACACCGGCGCCGCCTTGGCGGCCGGAGCCGCCTTGGCGACCGGCGCGGCGGCCGGCTTGTCCAGCGAGCAGCAGCCCGAAACAACGACCAGCGCGGCCGCGGACACCGCAACCCCCCACGTCTTCATCCACCCCTGTCTGCTGTCCATTCTGATCTCCTTTTCCGTCAGTTGCTTCAGCCCACCGCACCGAACCCGCGGCCCTCGGATATGCGTCCGCACACCCTTTGATCCTGGGCACTTTCCCGCGGATGGCGCCTCTCGCCCGGGCCCCTGCCCAGGCCGAATCACAAAGTCCACTATACCGCGATTTGCCTGCCGTGCCAAGCATTCCCTGGCCCATCGCACCGGCACTATGGTCCTATAGCGCCGCCGTCGACGGCCTCACTCGGCCAGCCGGAAGTCCCGCAGGAGCGACCGGCGCTGTCGCCAGTCGGGGCTGACCTTGACCCAGAGCCGCAGGGCCGCCGGTCCGTCGCAGAGTCCGGCCAGCTTCTGCTCGGCGGCGGTACGGATCGCCTTGATCATGGCGCCGCCGCGACCGACGACGATGCG
The DNA here is from genome assembly GCA_012514865.1 of Lentisphaerota bacterium. Classification (GTDB taxonomy): domain Bacteria; phylum Verrucomicrobiota; class Lentisphaeria; order Oligosphaerales; family JAFGRS01; genus JAGVUW01. The sequence goes on from JAAYZO010000660.1 coordinate 3,043, forward strand.
CTTCTGGCTGTCGCGCTCGACATGCAGCGTCGCCTGTACCCGCACCGGCGAGCCGCTGTCGAGCCACTCGTCGACGGTGACCGCGATGGCATGGGGGACCTCCTGGCGGAGCTGCTCGAGGCAGGCCTCGCGGATCAGCTCGGCGCCGATGTCGCGCGTGTAGGCGTCGGTGACGGCCTCGGGGTCGTGGAGGAAAGGCCCCGCCGGCAGGGCCTCGCGCAGGGCCGCCAGCAGCGGCTCCAGGCTGGGACGGTCCAGGGCGCAGAGCCTGAACACCGGCGCCTGCGGCAGACGTTCCCGATAGAATGCCTCCTGCCGGGCCTGGTCGGCCGCGCCGGCGCGGTCCACCTTGTTCAGTACCAGAAAGACCGGGCAGGCCGCCCGCGCCGCCCGCTCGGCCACGAGGAGGTCCTCCGCCCCCGGCGGCCGCGTCGGATCGGCCAGACAGAGGATCAGGTCGGACTCCGCCAGGACCCGGTCAATGGCGCTCTCCATGCACTGCCCCAGCTCGTGGGCGGGACGATGCACCCCGGGCGCGTCCAGGAACAGCGCCTGCAGGCCGGGCGCCGAGTAGACCCCCAGGAAACGCCGGCGTGTCGTCTGCGGCTGTGCCGAGACCGCCGCCAGGTGCTGGCCCAGGATGGTGTTCAGCAGGGTCGACTTGCCGGCATTCGGGCGGCCCAGCAGGCCGACATAGCCCACCCGGCCCTGCGGCCAGGCCGCCTGCGGCTGTGTATCCGTCGTCGTCATGGGCGTGCGAACAGCGCCTCCAGGTCGTAACTCGAGAAGGTCTCCAGGGAGAACAGCGTCTTGGTGCGCTCCACCCCGGGGGCATTGACGACATGCTGGGTGATCAACTGCGACAGCTCGACGTTGTCGCGGACACGGGCCACCGCCACCATGTCATACTCACCGGCCACGAGGTGGAGTTCGGTGATGCCGGCGTACTGCAGGAGGTACTCGGCGGTCTGGCGGAACTGCTTGTCACGGACGCTGATGAGGACGAAGGCGGTAACCATGGGCTCTCCTTGGCTGGACGGATGGGCTCAGGCCGCAAACCGCATTTTTCCGGTGGCGCGGCCGGGAACTCGCCTCGTGGCGCCGGGTCTATCTGGACAGAAAGACGAGGTTGACAACAGAATATCGGCTTCCACCCCGGCGGGTTTCCTCCTCCCCTCCTCCCTCTCTCCTTCCCGGCCCGCCGGGGCTTTCTTTTTAAGCGCGCCGCTCAGGCGCCGCCATCGACAGGCTGGCCGGCACCCCCGGCCACGGCGCTGGCGCCTCAACCCAGGCCGAGGCGGCCGCGCCGCTTCACCTGCCTACACCCAGATAGCACGCCGAGGGCGTCCGCGCCAGGCCACCGGAGACAATCAGGGTCAGCCGCCGACGTCCACTTCAGCCGGACAGATCAGCCGCGGGTCGAGACCGGGATGGCGCTGCGGCAGGTCGGCACGGGTGGCGCGCCAGCCGCGGTGACGCAGGATGCCGGTGCAGGGCGGCTCGACATGGGCCGAGCCCGAGAGGCGGACATGGCGCGCATCGAAGCCGGCCGGGATGGTCACCTCACTGCCTTCGGCCTCCTGACGCAGCGGCTCGACCCCGAAGACCTTCTGCAGAACACGGCGGCAGTCCGCCTGGATCTGCCGCGCCGCGGCGCCGACCTGGGCATCGCTGAAGCCCTCGAGGGGCTCCTGCAGGAAGTCGACCAGGCGGCCCTCGCGCTGCAGGAGCACCAGGGTGAACACCGCCGCGTCCGCCGACGCCGACGACGGCTCGCTGACGACCGTGGCGGCTGACGGCGTCGGCACAGCCGGCGCGGCCGGCGCCGCCGGCGCCGATAGGAAGGCCGCCCAGCGCGCCGCCAGCTCGGGCGAACGCAACAGGCCCCAGAAGGCTCTCCAGGCCATGCCAAAACGACTCATCGGATCGCTCTCCTCACGGCCTCTCGCCATCAGTCGTCACGCCGAAAGACGCCGGCGCGCATCAGGTAGTACAGCAGGGTCAGCAGGGCACTCACCGCCGAGGCCACGTAGGTCATGAAGGCCGCATTGAGGACCTTGCCCGCGTCACGGCTCTCGGCCACCGTGACCACGCCCGTCTCGGTCATGGCCGCCTTCGCCCGCGCACTGGCGTTCCACTCCACCGGCAGTGTCACCAGCGCGAAGACCACCGCCAGGGAGAACAGCAGGGCGCCGAGCAGGATGAGGCGCTGGCTGTGCATGAAGAAGCCCAGCATGATCACTCCGTAGGACAGGGAGCTGCCTAGGTTCGTCATCGGCACCAGGGCCGAGCGCAGCCCCAGGAGGGCATACCCGGTGGCATGCTGGAGGGCATGGCCGGCTTCGTGGCACGCCACGCCCAGAGCTGCCAGCGAGGTGCTGCCATAGACATCCGGGCTGAGCCGCAACGTCCGCTGGGTGGGGTCGTAGTGGTCACTGAGGAAGCCCTGCGTCATCTCGATGCGTACGCCGCTCACTCCGGCGCGGCGCAGCATGAGGTCAGCCGCCTCGGCGCCGGTCAGGCCGCGTGCCGAGGGTACCCTCGAGTAGTGGCTGAAGCGGCTGCGCACGAACAACGACGCCACCATAGCCAGGACGAGGCCCGGCAGCGCGAAGAGCAGGTAGGCTGGATCGAACCACAGCATAGGCGGATCTCCGTCGGTATTCCTTTAGTTAAGGGGGCGCCAGAGGCGCCACCGCGAACCGTCGGGTGTTGGACCCCGCCGGCACCGCGAAGTGCCCGCGTCGTGACGCCTTTACGGCCCCGTCGGCCGCACGGCTGCCATCGCGGCAGGCAACGCGCCAATGTAGCGCCGCGAGACGGAGCCGTCCAAGACGCCCCACGCGGCACGTAGGTCCACGGCGCCGTCCGTGGACACCCCGGGCGCCGGCAGCGCCCGGGGAAGCGGCTGGCACAGCCGCCGCTGCAGAGGAGCGGCTGGCACAGCCGCCACTACAGAGGAGCGGCTGGCACAGCCGCCGCTGCAGAGGAGCGGCTGGCACAGCCGCCGCTACAGCCAGTTCCCCGGCGCACGGCGCTCCCGGGGAAGCGGCTGGCACAGCCGCCACTACAGCCAGATCCCCGGCGCGGCAAGCAGGTCCTCGGCGCCGTCCGTGGACCTCCCGGGCGCCAGCAGCGCCCGGGGGA
>JAAYZO010000661.1 GCA_012514865.1 Lentisphaerota bacterium
ATCCATAGCCGAAAACATGCAACATGAGGGCAAAAGATTGGCACTACAAATCGGCCCAAAACCAGGATTTCGGCCCGATTCGTGCGGGAGACGCCCCGGATTTTCACTCAAACTGTAGAAGATGGGTATGACGGCACCGGTGTTCCCATGCGTCCGGAGCATCTGGCCGGTCGGCGCGGCAAGGGGCCGGACGGAATAGCCAGGACTCGCGAGGTGCGCCTGGGATGCGTCTTCACCCAGACGAGCCTTGACGAGGCTGGCCGGCCGGTCCGTGACTCGAACTCCACCACCTACGTGTCGGGGCTCCTGAACTCGGAGCAGTTCGGTCGTCTCATCAAGGCGGAGGCCGTCCGCCGCGGAGCCCGCAAAGCCCGGCGGGTCGTCGTGCTCTCAGACGGGGCGAACTGGTGCGGCAAAGCCGCTGCCATGAACTTCCCGCGGGCACTGCACATCCTGGACTTCTACCACGCCGCCGAGCATGTGCGTGAACTCAGCCGGGCGATCTTCGGCGAAGGCCGTAAGGCAACCGTGCAGTTCAAAGCCTGGCGCAGGGCGCTGCTGCGCGGCAAAGCCGACGACGTAGTACGGGCGGCACGGGAACTCACGGGCCAGGCCGCCGAACCCGATGAGGCGAGGCGCCAGATCGCCTACCTGCAGAAGAACCGCCCGCACATGCAGTACGATCGCTACAGGCGCGAAGGTCTTTTCATCGGCTCAGGAGTCATCGAGGCCGGATGCAAGACAGTCGTTGCCCAGAGGACCAAACGTTCAGGCATGTTCTGGGGCCAGAAGGGCCTCGAACACATCCTTGCCCTGCGCTGCCTCAAACTCGGCAACGAACTGGACGCCTTCTGGGACTACATCTTCGGTCTGACAAAGACCAGAAAGGCGGCGTAGCCAACAAAGATGTCATGCACCCCAGTTGCATGGGCAATGTCAAGCAGCTCATGCTGGCGGTGCTGATGTACGCCGACGACAACGACGGCTTCCTGCTGCCGGGCGCCATACCCTACTACGGCTACCCCGGGCACTCCGGCCAGTACGAGTGGAACGAGATGCTGCGGGATATGTACCTCCGCGACGAGGCGGTATTCGTCTGTCCGACGCAGACCTCGCCGGCCGGCGCCGCCTCGCAGAGCATCCTGAACCTCGGCTATGGCTGGAATTACCAGGAATTCGGGTACTACTACACCACCCACGGCACTGGCTGGGGCACCGCGCTGGTCCAGATCGACCGCCCGGCCTCGACCATCCTCCTCGGCGACAGCCGCGACTCCGACCCCGCCGCGACCTGGTCGCAGTGGCGCTACCTGTACAAGCGCACCGCCGGGCTTCTGCCGGCGCGGCACAACGGCGGCGGCATGATGGGGCTCCTCGACGGCCACGTGTCGTGGTTCCGCTACGAGAAGCTCCTCGAAGCGGTCAGCGGTCGCGCCGAGCCCTGGCGCTACCCGCCCTAACCTGACCTGGTCAGGTTAGCTGGATCCTTCGCGGAGCACTCGTGCTTCGCGAAGGATCCGGCGGGCGCCCGGCCGCCCGGCCGGGCTCAGCAGAAGGACCCGGATGTTCTCTCGCCAAGCCGCCACGAGCGCAAAGAGGGGAGAGAAAGCAGAGGACAATGGCGGCTTGCTCGAGGTGGGCCGTGAACAGGGCCTTCATGGCGTCGGCGTCGATGATGCCTGGTCTTCCCTGCAGACTCGCGGTGTGTGCCGGGATGCGGCGCGTGACGTGGTCAGGCTAGGCCGGTTCCGGCCAGGCGCACCTCCAGGATGGTCACGCCGCCGGGTGTGATCTTGGCACGGAAGCAGCGCTGGGTGCCGGTCGAGGCCTTGCCGCCGAAGCCCACCGCCTCGTCGGGCGAATCCATGTAGGCCACCGGCAGCACCGGGTAGGTGCTCCGAATGGCCACCTCAGCGACCACCCTTGGCGCGCAGACGACGGCATAGCCGTAGCTGGTCGCGTCGGGATTGGCGAGGTGGAGGCGGTAGCGGCCGTCGTCGAGGAGGAAGGCCACCATCGGGAGGTTGCAGGTGAAGGGGCTTCCCGAGAGGCGCCGCAGGACTTGGGCGCAGGCCTCGCAGAAGCCGGCGGTGGCCTTGCAGAAGGTGAGCGTCTCGACGAGGACATTGCGGTGTTCCGGGACCGCCTCCGGCGGGCCGGCGAGGTTCGGGGTGCCGTCGTCGACGGCGGCCAGGGCGGCGAGGGCCTGCAGGGCCTCGCGCTCGGCCGGGGCGGTATTCCAGGCGCAGAGCCGCATGGGCTCGTCCGAGAAGGGATCCACGAAAGCGACGTCGGGCTGAACGCCGAGGTCCTCCGGGCTGACGCCGCGTGCGGCGCCGAGGACGACCACCGGGCCGCGACGCCAGGACGCCACCGCGGCGCGCTCCTCGGCGCTGAGGAGGTCGAACGTCGGCACGAAGAGCGTGCCCTCGACCGCCGCGAGGTCGTCGCTGCGGACCACGGCGCCGAGGGGCGTGCCGCGACGGTAGATCTCGGTGACGATGCGGTGCAGGGTCCAGCGCCGGGTGTGGATGTAGGCCGGGAGGGTGTTCTCGAGGGCCGCGTCGGACCAGAGCACGGTCGGTGCCAGGACGCGCCGGAGGCGGTCCTGTTCGGCGATGTCGAGGCGTCGCCGCAGCCACGACCACTCGTCGGCGTGAATGCCATCGCCGAGGCAAACCATGAGGCCGTCGAGACAGGGCCGCAGCCCCTGCCCGGTCTGGCGCTGGAAGTGCAGGAGGGTAGCGATGTCGCGTTCGAGGAGGCTCGGGGCGTGGTGCAGGACATCCCACTCTTCGGTGGCGTCCTTGACGCCGAGGAGGCTGAGGAGGCGCGCCTCGGGCGCCCAGGCCGCGGTCAGGGGCGCCAGGAGCATATCGCGGTGGAAGCGGTCGGGGCGTTCCGGGTGCTGCAGTCGCAGGCCGGTCGGGACGATGTTGGCCAGGAGGGTGTCGACGCCGGCGCGGGCCAGCCGGCGCAGGTCGATGCCCTTGCAGTAGAGGGTCTCGAAGGGATCGGTGCAGTACATGCCCATGACGATGGCCTTGCGGCCGATGGCGTGGAGCCGTCCGCAGACCTTGCTCCAGAAGCCCTCCCAGCGCCAGGCGTAGAAGCCGATCCAGTCCTGGCGGGCCTCGCTCCAGAGCCAATCGCCGCGGCGGTTGCGTTCGGGCAGGCTATCATCGCCGAGGCCGGCCGACAGCGCCGCCGGCAGGTGCCGGCCGGTGTGGTCGAGGAACTGCCGCAGCATGTCCGTCGAGAAGTCGCCATGGTTGAGGACGCCGCCCCCCGGGCAGAAGTTATCGGCGACCTGCAGGCCGGCGAAGCCGTAGTCGGTCATGACCTGGCAGAGCTTCTCGACGAAGAAGTCCTCGTAGAAGGTGCCATCGCGCAGGCGTTTGAGGACATTCAGGCTCCAGTCGCCGACGCGCAAGGCCTGGCGCACCTCCGGGTGATCGCCGAGCCACTCGTGGTGCCAGCGGTTGCCGAGGTCGACGCCCATGATGCCGAGGTACGGCGCTGCGCCGGCCGCGGCGAGAGCCTGCACCAGGGTGCGCAGGTCGTGGGTGGTCCAGTCCTGCCGGCAGCGGTCCTCGTTGCGCGGGCTGCCGTAGTACGAGCAGTTGTCCGGCGGCAGGGCGCGGTCCTCGTCAAGGCCGTCGTGCAGGTGCACGATGTCGGGATGGAAGAGGAAGACCGACACCCCGCGCGGGGTGAAGCCGACGCTCTCGAGCCAGGCGGCGACGCCCTTGTCGGAGGCGTCGCGGTCAAACCCGATCATCGGCATCCAGACGTGGATCTCAGAACGCATCAGTGCCTCCCTCCAGCCCCATCACGGGCGCGGTTCACACGGGTCTACGGACGGCGCGGCAACGGCGTGATCCGACCGATCCCCCACGCCCGTCGCCGCCCGGCGGCGGCGATCAATACGTATAGATCGGCCGAAGCTGCTCGCGGCGGACCCACATCGCGTGGCCGTCGAGGAAGCCGATGTTCTGCCCGTTGCTGTGGCGGCAGCCGCCGGCCATGCGGACGTGATCCGGGTCGAGGAATGCGTTGGCCGAGACGATGACCCGGTAGACGTAGGGCCGCTCGCTCGACTCGGCGACCAGGCAGGTCTGCGACGGGTACTTCAGCGCCGAGTTGGTGCGGCTGTAGAGGTCGTAGTTGTAGGCATAGCTGAAGGGCTGATCCGGGTACGTCCCCTCGAGGTAGTCCGAGCCGAAGGTATGGCCCTCGCCGTTGCCATGGGTGAGGTTGTTGCGGGTCTCGTCGGTCGGGCAGAGGAAGACCGCCTGGCTGTTGACGTAGCGCCAGATGCGGTCGACGTAGCCGCCGTGCAGGCCGCTTGGCCAGCCGCCGTCGCCCCAGGCGACGGCATCGCCCTGGGGATAGCGCTCGCGGTTGTCGTCGCAGTACATCAGCAGCCCCAGCGACGACTGCTTCTGGTTGTTCAGGCATGAGATCGTGCGGGCCTTCTCGCGGGCCTTCGACAGGGCCGGCAGGAGCATGGCCGCCAGGATGGCGATGATGGCGATGACCACGAGCAGCTCGATCAGGGTGAACCGCCCGGGCCGTCCGCCCGGTGGGACACGCCTTGCGGCAGCCGCGACACGACGACGAAGGACGCTCCCCATGACCAGTCCTCCTTCCAGGCTCAGAGCCCACGTCAGGAAGGCCGCGCGGCGCCGCCTGGCTCGGGTCAGGCCGTGCACCGTGAGGACCGCGCGGCCGCCTCTAATGAGCATACACGGACCGCGGGGGAAATGCCAGTCTGGCGGATCCCCCGTCAGTGGCCGTTGCCTGCCAGTGACGGGGGATCCGATGGGGCGCCGGGGGCACGGCGCGCGGAAGGGAGCCGTGCTGACGCTCGGCGGTCCCGGGGGAGCATCCGGGGGGAGCCGAGCCGACGTCGCGTGAGGCGGCGGGGCTCACGGCGGAGGCGATGACGGCAGCGGCGGCGCCAGGACGACCCGGAAGCCGAGCCTGTCGAGTTTGGCGTCGGGGCCCCAGGCCGGGTAGCGGAAGCCGGACCGGCAGCGGTTCGAGTCTTCTGCCCAGCTCCCGCCGCGGGATATACGCATCGGATTCTCCTGCCGGAGGCACACCGGGTCCACTGCCGGAGAGCGTGCATACCAGGTCTTGCTGTACCAGTCCTGGCACCACTCGAAGACATTGCCGCACAGGTCATAGAGGCCCCAGGCATTGGGCTTCTTCTGCCCGACGTCGTGGGTCTTGCCGCCGCTGTTCTTATCGTACCAGGCTATGGCATCGAGGTCTGCGGGGTAGTCGCCGGTCGTCCCGGCGCGGCAGGCGTACTCCCACTCGGCCTCGGTGGGCAGTCGGAAGACGTAGCCATCGGGCAGTCTCCCGGCGGCCTGCTCGCGCGCGGTCAGCCGGCTGGCGAAGAGGGTCGCGTCGAACCACGAGACCATCTCCACGGGCCGCCTGGGGCCGGCCATGCTGCCCGGGCGCTGGTTCATCACCGCCGCATACTCGTCCTGCGTCACCTCGAACCTCCCCATCCAGAACGGCCGCGAAAGGCGCACCGTGTGGATGGCCTCCTCGCCGGACCATCCGCCCTTGGCCAGCCCCATGAGGAATTCGCCTGCCGCGAGCGGCACCAGCTCCATGCCGAGGTCGGGAACCTGCAGGGGGCCGTCCCCGGCGATGGGTATCATCAGAGCGCGTCGGGCCATCGGGACCCACTCCCGCCCCGCGGCGGTGCTGCCCCACTCCTTCTCGAACTCGGCCAGTGCCTTGCGCGCCGCCTGGAGGCGTTTCAGATCGTTGCCGATGCGTTTGCGCACCGACGCGGCAGCCGCGGCGCCATCGGCATGCCGCGGCGAGGTAGTGATCTGCCGCAGCAGGTCGGCGGCGGCCTGTTCGGCCGCGGCCTCGCGGGCCTCAGTCTGGCGGACGGCCAGTGCCGCCGCCATGGCCTCGCCGAGCGGCCCGCCGGCCTTGTCGAAGAGCCGTCCCGCCACCTCGGGCTTGGCGGCTTCGAGGGCCAGGAGGCCGCGCTGGAGATTCAGCTCCGGCGTATCGCCGGCGCCGAGGCGGCGCAGGCGTTCGGCGATGGCGAGGTCGTTCAGGCGGATGACACGCCCGAGCCGGCCCGTACTCTGGCCATGCTGCACGATCTGGTTGAAGCGGATGCCGTCGGCCGCCGCCTCGCGGACCTCGCCACGGATCGTCTCGCGGGCCAGGGCGACCTCGATGGTCTTGCCGGCGTCGGCCTTGAATGACGCCAGGAGCCGCGCGTCCATACCCGCCAGGGCCTCGAGCTGGGCGGCGACCGCCTGGCGCTCGTCGTCGGTAAGGCCCTTGCCCAGATTCTCGCCGCCGTCGCGCCAGCGCCGCAGGGCCTCGTCCACACGGCCCGCCAGGACGGCCTTGGCCAGGCCGGCAAACGCGGCGCCCGTCCCGGCGCGGGCCGGCTCGGCGGCGTCCTCCAGGCTGCGCTCCCAGGCCAACCGGCAGCGGTAGAACTCGGCGATCGACGGCTGGTACTGGGCGGGTTCGACATTGAGGTGGACCAGATGCCGCAGCGCGGCCCGGATCTCGGCCTCTGGCATAGGCAGGTGGCTGGGCGTCCAGAGCGCCTCCAGGTCAGGACAGCTCAGAATCGGCGAGAGGTCCGTCAGGGCGGTGCAGGCGCCAAGATTGAGGTACCTCAGCGGCATACCACGCAGCACGCGGATGTCCTTCACCTCTGAGGGCACACCCGCGGCCCACCCCAGATTGAGGCCGACGAGGGGTGCGCCGGCCAGCGGCGAGAGGTCGGCCACCGGCACTTTCGCGAGGCTTAGGTAGGTCAGCGGCGCGCCGAGGGCATAGATGTCAGTCTGCACGCTGAGCTGCGACGACCCCATGGCCTGCTCCGGGCTCATGTAGTGCGGCGTGCCCAGGATGGCGCCGGACAGGGTCATGCCGGTCTCCTCGCCGAGGCTCTTGGCCAGGCCGAGGTCCATGAGGAAGACCCGCCCGCGGCGGTCCAGCATGATATTCGCCGGCTTCAGGTCGCGGTGCAGGAGCTGAAACTCGTCCCAGGCGTAGCACAGCGCCTCGGCGATGGTCCGGACGATGGTGAGGGCTTCGCGCTCCGGCAGGGCCCCGTCGCGCTTGAGGCGCCGGTCGAGCGACTCGCCCTCGACGCAGGCCATGGCCAGGTAGTAGTTACCGCCGTCCTCGCCGGCCTCGTAGACGGTCACGATGTTGGCGTGGTCCAGACGGGCCGCCAGTCGGCCTTCGTGCAGGAAGCGCTCCACCGCCTCGTGGTCGGCAGCGAAGCTCGGCGGCAGGACCTTCACCGCGACCTGGCGGTCCACCGAGAGCTGGGTGGCGAGGAAGACCTCGCCCATGCCGCCCTTACCAAGGCGGCGGTCGAGACGGAAGCCGCCCAGGGTAGCGCCGCAGTCGACGCGTGACTCCGGCACCGCCACCATGCCCTGGCACTGCGGGCAATGCGCCTGGCGGCCGCTCG
>JAAYZO010000071.1 GCA_012514865.1 Lentisphaerota bacterium
CGCCCCCGAGAATCTGGCCCCAAGCTCTGAACGCAGGGCACGGGAGCCTTCAGACTGAGGAGCAGGGAAGGCAAGAGAACAGAAAAGCAGCGCAGCACCTTGACGGCCCACATAGAAGGGCGAGTGTCCCCAGACGCGCATGCGTCCACGAGCCAGCCGCCTACGGCGCCGACGACGGCCCCACGCCGCGGTCGCTCTCACACGAGCACCAGCCCGAGCCACAGCGGGATCGTGATCAGCGCCCCCAGGTGCGTCAGAAGCACCGCCGCCGCCGCGAAGTCGCTGTCCGCCTGGTAGATGTCGCTGAGCATGACACTGGCGACGGCCGAGGGCATCACCGCCACCACCGTCAGGACCTGGCGCGCCTCCGGGGCGAAGGGCAGGAGATGCAGCAGGGCCAGCACCGCGCCCGGGATCACGACCAGACGCAGGCCCACCAGGGCCACCTGCGGCCAGCGCCAGAGGTGCTGCGGCCGCAGCTCGGCCATGCGGCTGCCGGCTACGACCATGGCCAGGGGCACGGTGCCCTTGCCGACCATGTCCACCGCCGCCAGGAGGGCCGCGCGCAGGTCCTCGATCAGGCCGCCCGCCGCCGGCCGCCAGGCGCAGACCTCCGCCAGTGCCAGCGTCGCCACGGCCGCCAGTATCGCCGCCATCGGCATGCTCAGGAGGTGCCGCAGGGCCCGGGCGTCGAGGCGCTGGCCGGTCAGCGCCATCACCCCGAGCGTCCATACCGCGATCTCGCTGCCGACCGTCGAGAAGATCAGCAGCGCCACGCCCTGGCTGCCCCAGTAGATCTGCACCAGCGGCAGGGCCAGGAAGACGTAGTTGTTGATAGTGCACTGGAAGTGGAAGGCGCGGCGTTCGCGGAGGCCCGTGAAGGGCACCACGAGGGCGGCCAGGAGGCCGATGGCAAAGCCGACGGCCATGGTCATGATCGTCCCGGCCGGGAGGGTCCAGTTGGCCGCCAGGCCGGGCAGGGTGAAGGTCTGCACGAGGGTCCCGTAGATGGCCGCCGGGTAGAGGATGTTGGTGACCAGGTGCGAGATCTGGCGGGTGCCGGCGCTGTCGAGCAGGCCGCGCCGGCGTGCCAGGACGCCCATGAGGACCATGGAACAGACGGCCAGAAGTCGGACAACGATGATCTGCATGATCGGTGTGGCCTTTTCCCAGGCGGTCAGGAGCGCTTCGGCGCGTGGCGCGTCGACGCGGCGAGTGCCGCGCCGATAGGGCTCAGGATTGGACCCGCGGCGGCGGAGAGTCGTTCGACGGTGTCCACAGCGAGCGCGCCTGGAGGACCGCGCGGCCGGTGTCGGCCGTGTGCAGGGCGTGGAGGGCTTCCCAGCCGTCCGCGGTGCGCGTCACCGCGACGGCGGCGCGGAGGGCTTCGCCGTACACGGCGCCAGTCCGGAAGATCACCGCGAGGTCCAGCAGACTGCCGTTCTCCCAGAGGCTGTCGGGGACGCTCTCGACGGCCATCTCGATGAGGCGGACATTGTTGGCGTGGTCGTTGATATCCAGGTCGTAGCGTCGCACCTCGAAGCGGCGCTCAGCGGTCGGGGCGGTGACCTCCGGGAGGCGTGGCGGGACCTCAACCAGGGGCGCCGGGTGGGGTTCGGGAACGAGGTCGCGCACGGCCTGCGGCATCGGCACGGGTCGGCCATCGTCGGTGCGGACCATCATCCAGCGCGAACTGCCGCACACGCACGCGGCGGTGTCATCATCGGCGAAGCCCGCGAAGTCGCGGTGAGCGACGCGACTGGCGGCGCCGGTGGGGCCGGTCTCCAGGGTGAGGGCCGCCGGGGTCGGCACCCGGCGCAGGCGCTGCACCCGGAGGGCCGAGAGGACCCACGACAGGCCCTGGGGCAGGAGAGCGTCGAGGCCGACGCCCAGCCGGCTGGCGTGCGCCCCCGCGGCCTGCTGGAAGAACAGGCAGGCCAGCGGCAGGCCGTGGTGCGTCCAGTGGCAGGCGGCGCCGAAGGGCAGGGGGTGGGTCTCGCTGTAGGGCAGTCGTGCTCGCTGCACGGGGTCTCTCCTGCGTCGTCCTGGCGACGCGCCGGGACATCCGGGCTGGCTCAGAGCCGGTCGATAGCGCGGAGCAGCGCCGCGATCTGCTCATCGCGCACGGCCGTCCTGTGGCTGGCGCCCAGGACGCGCTGGACGCCGCGGATGCCATGACGCAGGACGATCTGGTTGTAGGCCACGTCACAGAGCCGCATGGGCTCGCCGAACTCCTCGCCGCCGGCGCGGGCGCAGGGCTGGCGGTCCTCAAGGGCCGCCAGGAGGACCTCGTCGACGGTGCCGCTGTCGGGGATGGCGCCGAGGGCCTGGAGGACGAGCCCCTGAGTCACGGCGTCGCTGGTCTCGTAGCACTCGATGAGGCGCGGCACGGCGGCCTCGGGGAAGGCCGCCAGGGCCGCCCGGGCCACCGCCCACCCCTCGGACTGTCTGATGCGCGTGGGCCCGTCCTCGGCGATGGGGGTGGCCGCGAGGTCGGCGAGGACCCCGGTCGCCATCGCCAGGGCCGCCGCCGGGCGGCGCTCATAGCCGGCCCTGGCCGCCAGGCGCAGCCGAGTCGCGTCAGCCAGGAGGTCGGGCGACTGCAGGCGCCGCGGCAACAGCGCCGCCGGGCACGCCGCCAGGGCCCGCAGGCGCCGCCGCAGGGCCGGGTCGAGGTCCGCGACGGTGAGCGGCTCGGCCGGAGGCGTCGGCGCGGCCTTGGCGGCGAGGGCGCCGTCGGGGGCGCCGCCGGCCCGCATCGACGGCGGCGGCTGGGTGAAGTCGTAGTAGTCGTGAATCGGGTCCGCGGCCTGCATGGCGGCCCAGATCTCGGCGTCGCTCTTCCCCTGGAGGTAAGCCTGCAGGTACGGCAGCACCCCGTTGGCATGGCTGTCGCCGAGGGTGAAGAAGGCGATACCGCGCTGGAAGGTCTCGAGGAAGTACAGCCCCGAGTAGCAGCTATCCAGGTAGAGCCGGGCGTAGCGCATGCGGCTCGGCTCCACGGCCAGGGCGCGTCGGGCGAGGATGGTCCGGTTGCCGTAGTGCGACAGGGGCATGGTGCTGTTCTCGATGACCTCGTCGAAGACCTCCGGTGCGTCGGCGGCGGTGACGCGGATGGCGTCGGCGATGACCAGTCCCCGTATCGCGTCGTTGCTGACGGTGACCGTGGCGCTGCCGCTGCCGGCGGTGAAGGCGAACCGGCCGAGGGCCACCCAGATCATGCCGTTGTCCTGCTGATTGACGCGCACGGTGGTGCTGCCGTCGACGTGGCGGATGGTGTAGGGCACGCGCTGGGCGTGCCGCGGCCGGGCCGGCCACCAGGCCGCGACGTCGTACAGGCCGTCGTGCGGGATATCGAAGGCCCAGGTCGCGGTGCTGGTGCCGTCGCCGGCCGGGGCCGTCAGGCAGTCGTCGTCCGAGGCCTCGTCGTCATAGAACGCGGCCGACCACGCGCCC
>JAAYZO010000662.1 GCA_012514865.1 Lentisphaerota bacterium
CCCGCCTCAGGGATGATGCTCTCCAGGCCGAAGCGCTCCTTCGCCTTGGCGGCCAGGGCCGTGCGCGCTTTCTCCTCACCGTGGGTGATGACCAGCTTCGGCCGGCTCGCCGCCATGGTCCCGAGCCAATCGAGCAGTTCGGACTGCCCGGCGTGGGCGCTGAAGCCGCCGAGGGTGTAGATGCGGGCACGCACGGCGATCTTCTCGCCGAAGATCTTGACGGTCTTGGCGCCCTCGACGAGCTGTCGGCCGAGCGTCCCCTGGCCCTGGAAGCCGACGAAGATGACCGAGGTCCCCTCGCGCCAGAGGTTCTGCTTGAGGTGGTGGAGGATGCGTCCGGCCGTGCACATGCCGGACCCGGCCAGGATCAGGCAGGGGCCGTCCAGGTCGTTGAGCCGCTTCGATTGCTCCGGCGTCGCCGTGGCCTGGACGCTGCGCATGTCCTCGGCCAGGGGCTTCTGGCGCTGCAGGGCCTGGAACTCCTCGTCATAGAGGTCGAGGTGGCGTTCGCAGATGCGGGTCGCCTCGATGGCCATCGGGCTGTCGATGAACACCGGGAAGGTCGGCACGACGCGGTTGCGGAACATCAGGGCGAGGAGATAGAGCATAAGCTGCGCCCGGCCGACCGCGAAGGTCGGCACCAGGATCTTGCTGTGCCGTGCCACGGCGTCAGCGACGATCGCCTCGAACTCGGCGACGGTGCCGTCGAGGGGCTTGTGTTCGCGGTCGCCGTAGGTCGACTCCATGACGACGACGTCGGCCTTGCGGAAGACCTCCGGATCGCGCATCAGCGGCGCGTTGCTGCGGCCGAGGTCGCCGGAGAAGACCACCTGCCGGCGCCGGCCGCTCTCGTGGACCAGCAGCTCGATGCTGGCCGAGCCGATGAGGTGGCCGGCGTCGACGAAGCGCGCCTCGATGCCCGGCGCCACCGTCAGGCGCTCGCCGTAAGGCACGGCCCGGAACTGCGTCAGGATCGCCTCGACATCGGCGGCGGTGTAGAGCGGCTCGAGCGGCTCCTGCCCGGCACGCTCACGACGGCGGTTGGTGCGGTTGAGGTCCTGCTCCTGCACATGCGCCGAATCGCGCAGGATCAGGGCCGCGATCTCGCGGGTGGCCTCGGTGCAGAGGACCGGCCCGCGGTAGCCGGCCTTGGCCAGCAGCGGCAGGCGGCCGCAATGGTCCAGATGGCCATGCGTCAGCAGCACCGCGTCCAGATCGGCGGCGCGACGCAGCGCCTTGACGCGGTTGGCGGCATCCGCTCGACGACCGCCCTGAAAGAGCCCGAAGTCGATCATGACCTCGGCGCGGTCCGTGCACACATGGTAGGCCGAGCCGGTGACTTCGCCACTGGTCGCACCTAAGAAACCGATCTTCATCGGCGCCCCCTTCCAACACCGCGACCCGGACGGCGTGCCCAGGCCCGGACGCGGCCGCAATGGACTCCGTCGACGGCACGCCTGCACTGGCCAGTATAGCACGCGCCGCCGCAAAGATCATGGCGGAAACAAGGCAAGAGGCCGGGCCGCCGGGCCGCCGAACGCCGAACGCCCAACGCCCAACGCCGAACGCCGGAGCCGGCAAGGCCCGTCCGTGTTCGTCCGTGTGGGTCCGTACTACTATCCGTAAGAACCCTGTTTTTGC
>JAAYZO010000663.1 GCA_012514865.1 Lentisphaerota bacterium
GACCACCGAGGAGAAGCATGATGCGGATTCTGATCGCGCACGACATGGAGGGCATCAGCGGGGTCGTCGACTGGCAGCACACCGAGCCCGGCAACCCGGAGTACGAGCGCTTCCGGCGTGTCATGACGGCCGAGGTCAATGCCGCCGCGGCGGGCGCCCTGGAGGGCGGTGCCACGGAGGTCGTGGTCACCGACGGCCATGGCGGCGGCCGCAATGTCCTCATCGAGGGCCTCCTGCCCCAGGTCCGACTCAACAGCGGCTCGCTGTCGCCCCTGTCGATGGTCAGCGGCGCCGATGTCGGCATCGATGCGGCCCTCTTCGTCGGCTACCACGCCCGCTCCGGCACGGCTGAGGCCATCCTGGCGCACACCTGGTCGTGCTCGCGCGTCCTCGGCGTCTGGCTGAACCACGCACCGGCCGGCGAGATCCACCTCAACAGCGCCGTCTGCGGCCAGTTCGGTGTGCCGGTGTTGCTTCTCGCCGGCGACGCCGCGGCCTGCGCCGAGGCCAGCGCCCTCATCCCCGGCATAGCCACCGTGCCGGTGAAACGGGCGCGCGGCTTCCGCTCGGCCGAGTGCCTCAGCCCCGCGGTCACGCAGCCGCGACTCCGCGCCGCCGCGGCGGCGGCGGTCCGCCAATGCCTGGCCGGCCGCGCCCCGCAGCCCGTCGCCGTCACCCGGCCCGTCCACCTCATGGTCGAACTGGGCAACCCCGCCATGGCCGACGCCGCCGCCCTCATGCCCGGCATCGAACGCCTCGACGGCCGCCGACTCGCCGGCGAGTTCCCGGATATGCTCAGC
Source organism: Lentisphaerota bacterium (assembly GCA_012514865.1). Taxonomy (GTDB): domain Bacteria; phylum Verrucomicrobiota; class Lentisphaeria; order Oligosphaerales; family JAFGRS01; genus JAGVUW01. Next base: position 801 of record JAAYZO010000663.1, read on the forward strand.
GCCTACCGCGCCTTCCGCGCCGCGGTCGCCCTCGCCGGAACGGCCTGAAGAGCCCGTCCCACAGATTCCGCAACCACCCGCCACGACCGGCCGCCGCCTGACGCACTGCCGGCGTGCCGCAGTCCTCGAAAAGGCCATGAATCCAGTCCGGTCGCCCTCGCCAGAACCGGTTTCTCGGACTATAGTTCCGAGGTTTTCTTGGCGGCCGGCGGACGACCTGGCCGGACTGTGTGTAAGCCATTGCGGTCGCAGTCGATGCGTGAAGAAGGCGCCAAGGCGACCCGACAGAGAGGACAAGGACGGCGATGAAGAGATCCGTGTTTACCCTGATTGAGCTCCTGGTGGTCATCGCGATCATTGCCATCCTGGCGGCCATGCTCCTGCCGGCGCTGTCGCAGGCGCGCGAGAAGGCGCGCGAGGCCTCCTGCAAGAGCAGCATGAAGCAGCTCTGCCTCGCCGGGCTGATGTACGCCGACGACAACCGCGAACGCCTGCAGCGCTACTGCTACTGGACCGACCCGGCTCTGTGGGGCACCGCTGACGGCAAGCACTCCGGACTCTACGGGCTGAAGGAGTACATCGGCGGCGACCTCAACATCGGCATCTGCGCCAGCGTCGGCAACCTGCGCTATGGCCAGACCAACACCACCACGCCCTGCGGCGGCATCGGCTGGAGCTACAACGCCACCCAGGAACGCCCGCCCCTCGGCAAGTTCACTCTCCCCAGCGATACGGTCTACCTCGGCGATACCGGCTCGGCCGCCGGCCTGGGCACGACCTGGTTCGGCTACAACGCCGGCAAGATCACCAGTGCCTACGCCCGCCACAACGGCCGCCTCAATATCGGCTACCTCGATGGCCACGTCGGCAACCTGACCTACGCCTACGTCATCTCGCCCGCGGCCATCAGCAGGAACTTCCGCGGCTACATCTGCCCCGACGGCTACTGACCGGCGCGCGCTCACTCATCCACCCAGTGCTTGACCGAGAACGACGCCAGGAAGCCCTTGAAGAAGGGCACGGAGCCATCGGGGCGGCGCTCGCCGCGGCCGCCGAAGCCGGCGGACTGCAGGTAGATGCCGGTGCCCTGCAAGGGGAACGCCTCGCGGCGGCCATTGGCGGCAATCGCCAGCTCCGAGCCGTTGTAGGTGATCCGCACCGTCTGCCATTGCCCCGCCAGGAGCGGCACCTGGGTGCGGAAACGGCTCTCGGAGTACCACGGCAGACTCCAGTCGTGCAGATTGCGGTGCACGTACGCCAGCACGACATGGCCATCCCGCACCTCGACGGTGAGGCCGCCGAAGGTGGTGCTCTGGTGCGCGAAGAGGACCTGCTGCGGCTTGACCTCCTCGGGCTTGACCTCGAACTCCAGGGTGAACCCGGCCCGCTGCGGCATCACGACACTGGGGAACATCACGAAGTTGCCGCGTTCGCCGTCAAAGCGCAGGCACTGCCGGCCGTCCTCCACGCACCAGTCCGGCGCGGGCTTGTCGGCGCCGGCGAAGATGCCCGTCTGGAAGATCCGGAAGACGGTATAGGCGCTCTCCAGGCCCTGGAAGCCGGTGGCGAAGGCCTGGTAGCTGCCCAGCATGGCGTAGAAGTCGCGCCCGGCGGGCGTCTTCAGGACGGCCCCGCCGGCAGCCGGGTCGAAGAGGTACGTCACCTCCGGCACCCGATGCGCCGGCAGGTCGAGACGGACCGCCCGGCGCGCCGTGTCGGAGTACACATAGACCGGCCGTGTGACCGTTGACGTCGCCCGCGACAGGGGCTGCGGCGCGCTCCACCAGACCTTGCCCGAGGTCGTGACCGCACGCACCGCCGCCACGCCGTTCGGCTGATTGAACGGCACCCTGGCCTGGAAGACCGCCGAGCGTGAGTCGAGGCGGAGCGGTATCGTCGTCGGCCGGCCGCCGGATTCGACACCAAGCATGACGCCGGACTCGTAGACCTTCGCCTTGACGTCGTTCTCACCCAGCTCGGCCAGGGGCACCTCCCAGGTGAACGTCTCGCCCTGGCGCGGGCCGTTCAGGATCTGGCCGGAGACGTTCAGGACGGCCGCGCCGACCTGGTCGACCGGCAGAGAGAACAGGACATTGCGCTGCCACCAGTCGATGTTGCCGCGGTAGGCCGGCGACGGCAGGCCCTCGGTCACCGTCGCCAACTGCCGCGGGTCGTCGCCGCTCTGGTACGACAGCACCCCGGCCGCGCCCGCGATCGCGGCGTCGACCTTGACGCTGACCCGGACCGGCTCCTGGTTGCAGTAGTGCAGGCGCAGGCGGTAGAGGCGCCGGGAGCCGTCCGCCAGCCGGAACTCGTCCCGCGGGTCGTAGGCGTACTGCTCCAGCGCGTTCTGCATGACCTCGACGATGGCCAGGTCTTCCGGGGCCTCGAGCCGGCAGTCGACGCGACCCTCCGGCGCCAGGGTCACATCGGCCGAGACCGGCCGCAGGACATTGCGCAGCGGGGTGCAGAAGTACTGCTGGTCGCCGCTGGCGGTCGCCCGGATCGAGGTGAAGGGCAGCCCGGTGTAGGTCTCCAGCGTGCGGCCGCGGTACGCGAGGATGACACGGCTGCGCAGAGCCTGCGCGGCGGCAAACGGCTCGCTGGCCGGACTCAGGCGCTCCTCCTTCGGGACCGCGGTGTTGAAGGTGAACGGCCCGGCCTGGAACAGCGCCTTCCCTGCCTCGTCGGTCAGCTCGTAGCGCAGCGTGTAGTCCTCGCCGACGGCGGTGTCGGGCACGTTCAGCAGCTCGACCACCATCGCCTCGCCGGGAATGAGCTGCCGGCGCTGGCTGAGGATCAGGTTGGGCACGGTGACATCATCGCCCGGCAGCGGCGTCGGCGCCTCGCCCCGAAAGCGGTGCGTGTAGTAGCGCAGAATGCGCTGCGTCGACATCGGCTTGCTGACCAGCGGCTGGAAGCCGGTGTCCTCGTTCAGCTCGTCCCACTCCGTGCCGATGTACACGTCGGCGCCATACGTCAGGGCACCCTCCAGGCCGCGCCGCAGCGTCCGCGTGCCGTCGCGGGAGAGGTTCTGCGCCCCGTAGTAGGCCGTGTAGCCGGCCTTGCCCTGGGTCACCAGAAGCTTCCGGCCGTTGTAGGCCGGCTCGGCCAGGACGCTGCGGAAGATCGCCAGCAGGACACGGGAGAAGCCGTCGTCGTAGCTGCCGTCCGGGAAGCTGTTGGCATGGCCGAGGTAGAGGCCGTCGCAGACCGCCAGGTAGGAGCGCAGGTAGTCCTCGATGAGGGCAATCTGCGACGCCGGCAGCGCCTGCCCGTGGCTGCGGTAGAGGTCATACAGGTCATGCCCATTGGTCGGCTCGCCAGCGGCATTCTTCAAACGGATGAAGTGGATCTGGGGGACGAACAGGATTTTGTCCCCGGAGAGCTCCCGCAGACGCGTGAGGTACCCGGCAATCTCCTCCGGCGCGATGCGGTCCATGACGTAGCTGCTGATCAGGCTCTTGCCGTTGACGCGGAAGGAGTACGGGTTGTTCGCGATCAGGTCGAGGGTCTCGGGAACGATCTCCATGTAGTCACGGCTCGAGCTGGTCTCCAGCATCAGGTGGAAGTCGTCCGGAGAGAGCTTCATGCGTTCGGCCGTGTCGTAGATCACCTTCATCGTGCGCGTGAACTCGCGCTCCCCCGGCCAGGCGAAGGTGGCGTAGCCATCCAGGCCGCTCAGGCGATAGAGCTCGAAGGTCCGCGCGAAACTCGGGATCTTGTGGTCCGACGCGCTCTCCTCCCACAGGCCGCGGTCCGCAAACAGCGGCCGGTCGTCGAAGTGGTAGCTGCTGGTGAACAGCCGCCCGGAGTACTTCGTCTGACTGCGCACAAAGGCGTAGGTCCGCGGCAACACCCGCTGCCGGACGACGCCCTGCATCTCCTCCAGGCGCCTCCGGCCGAGGGCGTAGTCCTCCGCCGAACCCGGCTCCGCCGCCGCGACCGCCACCGCCGCCACACCCAGCACCGCCAGCACCGCTGCCTTCAGCCCCATGGCCAGACTCCTTCTCTCAGAGGACCTGCTCATAAAGCAACTGCGTACGTCAGGCGAAAACGGACGAACTATACGCCACAGCCGGGTCACCGGCGCCCGGGGGCGCCGGATACAACAAGAAGAAAGATCGCTCGCAGCGCCACCCTGCGGACCTGGGTTCTGGCGCCCTGAAAGGGCATCATTCATCAGCCCAGGGCAGCGCCCTGGGAAATAGACCGTTCCGCATGGCAGGCTGAAAGTCTGCGACAAAACGACGCACGCCACGACGCGTCTCTCGTACGAGCCCGGTCCCCGGCGCGGGGCGCCGGATAGTGTATGGGGAACTGTCGCTCGCAGCGCCTGCTGGAGACCGAGTGTCCACAGACGCGGATGCGTCCACGAGCCGCAACTGCATCGACCGCACCACGACGCGATGGC
>JAAYZO010000072.1 GCA_012514865.1 Lentisphaerota bacterium
GCGTGGTCGTGGTCACGGTCTCGCGCTGATAACGCCCCAACTCGCGCACGCTCACCGCGGCCTCGAGGCCACGGTGCTCAGGCAGGGCGTCCAGACCCACCATGTGAAGGGGCGGCGCCGGCGGCAGCGGCTCGCCCAGCGCCACCGCCAACATGCGCCGGGCACGCGCGTACAGCACCGCCGCTTCACCACTGTCAAACACCAGACTCGGACGGCACCCCGCACAGACCACCCGGCCATCGGCGAGGGTCTCGCCGCCCTCCACCGGCCGACTGCAGGCGTCACAGCGCGGGCCCTCCGCGTGCGCTCGGCAATAGGTGCGCCCCTTGATCGTGAAGGACTCACGCAAGGCCTTTCCGCACAGGGCACAGGTCGGCAACGTGCGCTCAAAGCAGGCGTCGGAGCAGTAGTGCCGAGCGCCCTGCACCAGGTGGCGACCACTGACCACCTTGCCGCAGGTCGCACACACCGGCAGGGTCTGCCGGTAGCAGTCCTGCGAACAGAAGGACCGCCCGTCAGACTCAAGAAAGCGCGCCGGCAGGGGCCGACCGCAGATATCGCAGGTGCCAGCACCCCACGCCGCCAGCGCCGCCACGAGCAGCGACAGCGCCGCCAGACGCGCCCTCAGGCGGCCCGACCGCGGCGTCGGCAGGCCACAACGCCGCACACTCGGCCGCACCGGCCCGAGCGCGAACCGCCGCGCTGTCGACATCCACGCTATGACTGCCCTTCGCACCACTCGCAGGAACCTCGCTGATAACCACCGCCGATCGCCACAGGCACCCCGTCGGCACCGCGGCTCAGGACGCCTCGACCTCAAGACTGACCTCGGAGGCATCCACCCGCAGACAGGCCGTACGCCCCATCGGCAGGCTCAACGACGGGTAGCCATGCCCGAATTCCAGGCCGGCTGCCACCGGACCGACAAGGTGCGCCGCCGCATCGGCAAAGACCTCCGGCAGCCAGGACGCATCCTCGCCCTCGGTGAACTGGCCGAAGACCAGGCCCGCCACACCCCGCAGACACCCGCCCAGGCGGAGCTGCAGGAGGTAGCGGTCAATCCGGTAGGCCGCCTCGTGGATGTCTTCAAGCACCAGAATCGCGCCCCGCAGGTCCGGCATCCAGGGCGTCCCGACCAGACTCACCAGCACCGACAGATTCACCGGCACCAGCGGCCCGCGAGCCAGCCCCGTCTGCACAGCCCGTAGACCCCCGCGCGCCAGCATAGGTTCGCCGGACAGCGCCTGCCGCAGCGACGCGAAGACGCCGTCCAGGCAAGCGGCGTCCGCCGCGTCGGATGGCTCCCGTGACAGGGCGTTGCAGAGCATCGGTCCGACCACACCCCGGCGCATCCCGGCGCCATAGGCCGCCAGATGCAGCGCCGTCAGGTCGCTGTAGCCGACCAGCGGCACCTCCCGCGACCGCCAGGCATCCCAGTCGATCCGGTCGAGGATCCGCGCAGAGCCGTACCCGCCACGGGCCGCCAGGAGGATATCCACACCCGGCGCGCGCAGAAGCTCATTCAAGGCTCCGGCACGCACCGCGTCCGGCGCCGCCAGGAAGCGCTCATGCGGGCCGGCCAGGCCCGCGACAACCACATCGAGACCCCATCCCCCCAGACGCGCCAGACCGCGCTGCAGACGCGCCGGGTCGGGAATGCCCGCCGGTGCAAAGACGCCCACACGGCGGACCCACGCCGGAAAAGGACTCGTCAACACTGCCTGGTTCATGGCCGCTGCCGCTCCCGCACAACCCAACCAGCCCCGCAAACCCGCCGATCTGGCATGCTCGTCGGACCGGTCGGACCCGTCAGACCCGTCAGCCCCGTCAGACCTGTCGGACCTCTCAGACCTCTCAGACCTCTCAGGCGCTCCCCGCCCGTGGGCGTTGGGTGCGACCCCCTCTTCATCGTCCCATCGGCCTTGCCCCGCCCCTCCGATCCGTACTACTATCCGTCGGAAACTTGCTTTGCTGGCAAGTTTTCGACTGCGGACGCCCGACGCTCGAGGCCCAACGCCCGGTAGA